>CAZDIO010000019.1:0-6635 GCA_964505555.1 uncultured Bdellovibrionales bacterium | reverse complement strand
GCGAAGCAATCTCATATTGCCAATGAGGGTTCGAGATTGCTTCGCTTCGCTCGCAACGACAGAGACTAGTGGATCAGGGATAGAGCAGCTCAGGCGTGTGAGAATACGGATCTCAGATGACTTCAAATAGTAGCATATTGAAAAATTCAACCCAAAAAAAGGTATCCTTTGGAATTCTCGGCTTTGGCACCCATGCAAAGCGGGTGATGATCAAAGCCTTTGAAGAGGCGATGTATGCTCAGGTCAGGGCGATCGCCACTCCTTCTTCTGAAAAGAAACAAGAGATCACTCAAACGTACCCAGGGATAACAGTCTTTAACGGGTATGAGGAGCTTCTTTCTGACCCCCAGATTGAGGCGGTTTATATCGCGCTTCCAAATCACCTCCATGCAGAATGGACGATTCGAGCGCTTGCTCATGGAAAACACGTTCTTTGTGAAAAGCCACTTGCTTTGACCTTTGAAGAAGCACAAGAAGTTTCCTCTGCAGCAAAAAAGGCACAAAAACAGGTTGGAGAGGCATTTATGTATCGTTTTCATCCTCAACACGCTGAGGTGAAGCGATTGCTAGCTCAGGGAACGCTTGGGAAACTACAACTTTTGGAGCTTCACTATCATTACTTACTTGAAGATGAAGATAATATCCGGGCAAAAAAAGATACTGCTGGGGGAGGACTTTTTGATGTGGGGTGTTATGGAATTGATTGTGCTCGATTTCTGTTTGAAGCACAGCCACAAGCAGTTAGTGGAAGCTGGGTCATTGGAAAAAGTGGAGTTGATGAATGTGCGAGTTTTCAGCTTTTCTTCGCTGATGGTCGTGTTGCAAACATTACTTGTGGGATGAACCTTCCCCGAGAAAATCGCTATACGCTGTATGGAACAAATGGCGTAATCGAAGTACGAGATGCGTTTCATGTGCCTCGAAACATGCAGCCGATAGTTACATTAAAGATGGAGGGAGAGGGGGGAAGAAAAATCGTTGCTCCGCAAAGTAACCAGTATGTTCTCCTTATTGATGGCTTTTCACGGGGTGTTCTTGGAGAGGCGGTCAATCCGATCCTTATTGGAAACGGCTTTGAAAACGGTGCGATCATCGATCGAGTTAGGTATGCCTTACAACACGAAGTGTTAACGAATATTCCTTTTGTTTCAACTGGTTTTTGAGGTTTTCAAAGCCCTGCCAATCGGTGTAGAATCTTCAAACGAAGAATCAAAGGGGGGTTAGGGAGATGAAATCAGGAGATGCGGGTAAAGATATCTTTGGAGCAAAGAAGAAGCTTCGTTTGAGTAATGGCGATGAAGTAAATTATTACTCGCTCCAAACGCTTCTTGATCAAAAAATAGGAGACGTTGGAAAGCTCCCCTTTTCTATTCGAGTCCTTCTTGAATCAGTACTGAGAAATTGTGATGAGAAGGTAGTTACCGCTGATCATGTGAAAGCAGTGGCCAATTGGTCTCCTTCAAATGTGAGCGATGAAGAGTTTCCCTTTAAACCGGCACGAGTAGTGCTACAGGATTTTACCGGTGTTCCCGCTGTAGTTGATCTTGCGGCGATGCGTGATGCGATGAAGAAGTTAGGTGGGGATCCAAAGAAGATTAATCCTCTTGTGCCCTGTGACCTTGTTATTGATCACTCTGTTCAAGTCGACCATTTTGGCGCAGTAAATTCTCTCGCTCTCAATGAAGCATTGGAGTTTAGTCGTAATCGTGAGCGATATGAATTTCTAAAATGGGGTCAACGAGCGTTTAAAAACTTCCAGGTAGTGCCTCCTTCAACAGGGATCGTGCACCAGGTAAACCTTGAATATCTCTCCCAAGTTGTTTTCTTCAATCGCGATACTCAAACGGTATATCCTGATAGCTGCGTAGGCACCGATTCCCATACCCCGATGGTAAATGGAGTTTCGGTGTTAGCGTGGGGCGTAGGGGGTATTGAAGCTGAGGCGGTGATGCTTGATCAGCCGATCTATATGCTTCTTCCTGATGTTATTGGGATTAAGATCTCAGGAGCACTTCCTGAGGGAGCAACGGCCACCGATCTTGTTTTGCGAATTACCGAACTTTGTCGAAAAATTGGAGTGGTTGGAAAATTTGTTGAGTTTTTTGGCCCAGGGCTAAAGAGCATGAGCGTTTCTGATCGAGCGACTATTGGCAATATGGCACCCGAGCAAGGCTCAACGGTAAGTTTCTTTCCCGTTGATGCTGAGACTCTTAACTATTTAACGTTTACTGGACGACCAAAAGAGGTTGTTGATCGTGTAGAGAGATACTCAAAGGAGCAAGGGTTCTTTCGAACTGAAGACACCAAAGATCCTGTATTTTCACAAACTGTTGAATTGGATCTCTCTACTATTGAGCCTGCAGTAGCTGGACCGAAGCGTCCTCATGATCGAGTGTCGCTTCGAGATGTCAGTAAAGATTACTCAAAGTGTTTAACAGCACCGGTGGGGCCAAAAGGGTTTGGACTTACCGAAGAAGCGGTAAAGAAGACCTCAACACTAAAGATGGAGGGGTTTTCAGAGGAGATCTCTCATGGGGCGGTTGTTATTGCAGCGATTACTTCGTGTACAAACACAAGTAACCCAGCGGTGATGATCGCTGCGGGGCTTGTTGCAAAGAAGGCCGTGGAGAAAGGGCTTACTGTGAAGCCATATGTAAAAACATCTCTCGCACCGGGTTCTCGAGTAGTTACTGATTACCTGGCAAAAGCAGGACTTGCGCCATACCTTGAAAAGTTAGGATTTTTTCTTGTTGGTTATGGGTGCACAACCTGTATTGGAAATTCTGGACCACTTCCCGCGCCTGTTTCTCAGGCAATAAAAAAGGGGGACCTGATCGTATCTTCAGTTTTATCAGGGAACAGAAATTTTGAAGGACGAATTCATCCTGAAACAAGAGCCAACTATCTTGCTTCTCCTCCGCTTGTTGTTGCCTATGCACTTCTTGGCACAACGAGACTCGATATTACGACGGACCCACTTGGTGTAGGAGGAGATGGAAAGCCGGTGTATTTGCGAGATGTTTGGCCAACTACGAAAGAGGTAGTTGAAACGATGAGAAAAGTTGTTGAGCCGGCAATGTTTCAAAAGCACTATGCTGAGGTGCTTGAAGGATCGGCTGCATGGAAAGCAATTGAGGCAACCACTTCAGAGCTTTACTCCTGGAATGAACGCTCGACATATATTCAAAAGCCACCATTTTTTGAACATACCAAGCAGGGAACAACACAGATCCAATCCATTCGTGGAGCAAAAGTGCTCGCAGTTTTTCCAGACTCTGTAACGACGGATCATATCTCTCCTGCTGGACGTATCGCAGATAACTCCCCTGCGGGAAGTTACCTCCTTTCAAAAGGGGTGGCGAAAGAAGACTGGAACAGTTATGGCTCACGGCGTGGAAATCACCACGTCATGATGAGAGGAACATTTGCAAATATCCGGATTAGAAACCTCCTTGTTCCGGGGGTGGAGGGGAATGTCAGTATCCATCTGCCGAGTGGAACGAAGGCATCGTTTTTTGAAGTTTCTGAGATGTATCAAAAGGAGGGAACTCCGCTTATAGTTTTAGCGGGGAAAGAGTATGGCTCCGGTTCGTCTCGTGACTGGGCAGCAAAGGGGCCGCAACTTTTGGGCATTCGGGCCGTAATTGCAGAAAGTTTTGAGCGAATTCATCGCAGCAACCTGGTTGGAATGGGGATCTTGCCCCTTGAGTTTTTGCCTGGAGAGTCTGTTTCTACCCTTGGGTTAACCGGCCAGGAGAGTTTCGAATTTGAACTCCACGATAAACTCCAACCCCGTGAACATATTACGGTGAAGGCTCAACGTCAGGATGGCTCCTCATGCACCTTTAAGGCCCGCTCCCGAATCGATACGCCAGTAGAGATTCAGTATTTTCGAGATGGAGGAATTTTACATACTGTCTTGAAAAACTTACTGAGTTAATCCCTGGGTTGTTGAATTCTCTACTTATTATTGCTAGTGGGTATTCTGAATGAGACCTCTTTCTCTGTGTCTCTGCGCCTCTGTGGTTTAATAAATAAAGAATAATGAACCACAGAGGCGCAGAGACACAGAGAAGAAAGATGTGAAAGGATGGTTAGAATTCTCAGAAGTGGTGTTATTAAGTACCCAACAATCTGGAGCGCATGGTTATGGCAAATACGGTAAAGGCGTTCATTAAGGAAAATTTCCGGCATTTTAATGCAGCGTCTCTTGTTGCGGCTGCTGAAGGCTACGATCAGCACCTGAAAAAGGGAGGGAAGATGTTTTTTGCCATGGCAGGAGCGATGAGCACTGCAGAGCTCGGCATTACCCTCGCGGAGATGATTCGAAGGGATAAAATCCATGCAATTAGTTGCACCGGTGCAAATCTTGAAGAAGACCTCTTTAATCTCGTTGCTCATGAACACTACACCCTCATTCCGAACTATCGTGAGCTAAGTTCGAAAGATGAAACGAAGCTTTATGATGAAGGGAAAAGAAGGGTCACAGACACCTGTATTCCAGAAGATGAAGCGATGAACTGTCTTGGAGATGCCCTTCTTGATGCATGGACTAAGGCACAAGCAGAGAAGAAACGCTTTTTTCCTTCTGAATATGTCTATCAACTAATTGAAAGCGGCGTTTTGAAAAAACATTACCAGATTGATCCTAAGAACTCTTGGGTAGTTGCCGCATGCGAAAAGAAGCTCCCGATCTATACTCCCGGCTGGGAAGATTCTACGATGGGAAATTACTTTGTTGGTGCAATGCTTCGAAATGATATCTCTGATTTTCAATTAGTAAAGTCTGGTCTTGAGCAGATGGCGCACTTGGTGACGTGGTACCGAGAGGCTTCAAAAAATGCAAGTATAGGATTCTTCCAGATCGGAGGTGGTATTGCAGGGGATTTTCCAATCTGTGTAGTGCCGCTGTTACGCATCGACTTAAATGAAGAGGCAAAGACGTGGGGATATTTCTGTCAGATCTCTGATAGTACCACCTCTTATGGTTCGTACAGCGGGGCGGTGCCAAATGAAAAGATTACTTGGGGAAAACTTGAAGCGGATACCCCAAAGTTTATGATCGAGTCTGATGCAGCAATTGTTGCACCGTTAATTTTTGCATATCTTTTAGACCGATAAATTTTTTATGAATAAACCTTCGGCGATCGAAACGCAGTTTTTTGCAGCGCAGCCAGGAGGTGCCACTATCGATCAACGAGATCTCGGCTTTGGAGCGGAGGTTGCAAAGAAGTCCCGCGCGCGCTTTCTGAATCGCGATGGGAGCTTTAATGTTTCTAGAACCGGCTATCGACCGTTTGCGTCAGAGAGCCTTTTTCATTTCTGTTTAAATCTTAGTTGGCCAAAGTTTTTTGCATTAATTGGCACCTTCTATGTGTTAATGAATCTAATTTTTGCTTGTTTATACTACCTGTGCGGGCCAAATGCGCTTCAAGGATTTACTGATCTCTCACCTCTTGGACGTTTTCTAGATAGTTTTTTCTTTAGTGTGCAGACCCTTGCCACGGTAGGATATGGAAGGTTAAATCCGGTATCGCTTTCAGCAAATTTTCTTGCAACTGCTGAATTGTTAGTTGGATTATTAATGTTTGCTCTTGCTACCGGACTATTTTTTGCAAGATTTTCTCGTCCTACCGCAAAGATTATTTACAGTAAAAACGCAGTCATTGCTCCTTATCGAGGCAAACTCGCTTTTGAGCTACGAATTGCAAATGAGAGAAAGAATCAACTGATGTATGTCCAGGCGCGGGTGGTGATGAGTCGGTTTGAACTTAATAACGGAATGCTCCAGAGAAAATTTTATGATCTTCCGCTTGAGCGCCGAGAGGTGATGTTTTTCCCCCTCCACTGGTCGATCGTTCATCCGATCGATGAAGAGAGTCCACTGTTTAATGTTACGGCAAATGAGTTAAAAACCTCAGATGCGGAGTTTATTATTCTTCTTAACGCCACCGATGACACCTTCTCCCAGGTAGTTCACTCTTGGTCCTCATACAAAGATGACGAGATCGTCTGGGGAGCAAAATTCGCAAACATCCTCGAAGAACGAGAAGACGGTTCGATCGGCATCGATCTACGGCGCATTCATGATCTAGTAAACGCTTAGATCCAACACCTTACTATATCCAAGTGATTTGATAGGTTTAACTGTTCCTGACGGTTACTTTGGATAAGAAGGAGGTTTCTCGCATGAATTCAGGTTTGGTTCGAGTGCTTACGCCAGGTGTTGAGGGATACGGTGTGGGACCAGGAGAGTTTTTTGGTTACGGCTCAGGGAGTTTTTTTCTCGAACACGTACCCCCCCCACAATTTGGGCCGTGTTCTCAATGGCAGGCAATGTCGGAATTTCTGTCCTGTTCGGCCGCTCAATTGAATGCGCACCAAGTGGGACCAGACGTACTGCGCCGTGGCCACTGGTAGGGAGGAATCTGATCGTCCCAGCGACGACGGTCTCTCGACGCTGAAAAGCTCGTTGAGACCGTTGCCGCACCCAGTTTGCTTAAAAGAACTCGCTCCTATCTTGTTATTGAGTAACTGTCAGGAATATTAGAATCTACCGAATTTCTCTTTAAGTGTACTGACCGTCCTGTCGTTGCGAGCGAAGCGAAGCAATCTCGAATCGTTTAAGCGGCTAC
>CAZDIO010000018.1:0-3135 GCA_964505555.1 uncultured Bdellovibrionales bacterium | reverse complement strand
AACTTCGGCAAGCAGGGGCTGTTCTTTTCTTAACACTATAATCGGGTTATACAGCCTTGCTCACATCTTCGTTCTAGGTAGAAGCAATTGCGATCAGCATTGTCTCTTCAACTTCTAATATCAGAAGTGCGAGAAAAAATGTTGGTGCCAGTGTAGGTTCCTCAGCGAAAAATACCGGAATCTTTTGCAGGAGAAGAGGTTATGACTATCGATGTCGTAGATTACCCGGCTATTCTGAACGATGCTTGTGGAAAGCCACCCATTTGGGGCTCAAGAGTCATTCCAAGCGGATCAGTCTTTGTCAAACGCAAGAAAGCAATCTACAAAGCAGATCAGACAGAGCCTGAGCATGGAATGGACGAAGAAGGGACCTTCGGAGTTCTAATCATCAAGTGTCAGAGAGTTTCTGGTTTGCCAGATGGCACCTAGTGTTCGTTCACCCCGTCAGGAAACAGCGTGGCGGTGTAACCGCCACGCTGGAAAATGCGATGTAGTCTTCCTACTCCTCTTCATCGGCTTCAGGAGGGCGATTCGAGATGATCACTGGACCGGTATCCTCTTCGATGAATACCGGAAAGTGAACTTGTTGACCAAGGCGCCATCTCCGTATCCTTGAGCCCTGTCGTTTGTTCACAACGACATAGATACGGGGACTGCTGATGTCAGGATGAAAATCGTCATGCTTTTCCCATCGACGAAAAAGAGCGACGATGAGAAAACGGTTTTCAATACAGCTCCTCAAGAACTCCTCAACATCGACAGTGCAATTTACGGCACGCAAGCAGGCGATCGGTGAGTCCTGCTTTTGGTGCGGATTAGGGAAGTTGAAGGCTTGAATCGCATGCCATATCGCCTCCCGGTCGGTCTCTTGCAATTCACCCACAACTTCAGCGTCAATCAACACCCTTTTCGCATTTGCTCCAACGATAGTGATATGGAAATTCGACGGTTTTGTCTCACCCGGCTGATCATTCATCGCATCACTCGCTTTCTTAAAAAAAGTTCTCTCCACTTGTTCATTCAAGGGAAGATAGAAAACCTCTCGCCACGACTGTTTCCAGACGTGATGAACGAACATCTACTCTTTAAAGGGATTTCAAGAAGGATCTGGGGAACAGCATATAATAAATCATTAAGAATAGCGAAAACCGCTTTCATAGAGGGGGTAGGTATTGTGAGAGCCCAATCATAAAGTAAGAGAGAGTTTCTGAAATCTAAATAACGTTTTGATAACACTTACTAAAAAGTGCACTTCAAAAGTCGTTACTTATCTCGGCAATTTAAGTCGGCAACTTTTTTTGAACCCAAACGACAATAGCTTAATATATTTGTTTTGTTGAAGTAGAATTAAAAGTGAGGCACTACCGGGAGGGGGTAGGCATCACTAAAATTTTAGAACTCAGCCCTTATTCTTTATTATAAGTCTTGCCTTATTATAAGTTGTAGCTTATAATCGGTAAGTGAAGGTCAAGTATTATTTAACAACGAGCGGACGAAGTCCTGTCGAGGAATTTATTTCTAGTCTTTCTGATATGACGAAGCTTGAAATAGCTGATGCGGTAGTTGCCCTTGAGTCTGGCAAAAATCTTGCGATGCCGCTAAGTAGAAACCTATCTTCTATTCGACCAGGACTCCATGAATTGAGATTTCGAGATAAAGGTGGCCAAGTCAGACTGCTTTATTTCATCAAACGTAGCGAGGCTCTTTACTTCATTCATGGATTTAGGAAAAAGACGCAGGAAATTCCTCGAAGAGAATTAGAAATTATATTTAAACGACTTAAGGAGGTTTAAGATGCCCTGGAAAGAAATGAGTGTGGAAAAGCTTGCGAAATCTCTTGGTGCAAATGTCTCCGAGATTCGAGAAAAGCAACGATTGATTAACATGATTATCAAAGCTCGGAAGACAAAGAAGATGTCTCAAGTTGCGCTTGCAAATAAACTAGGTATTAGCCAGGCTAGAGTTGCACAGATCGAATCTGGTATTGGTACAGCCAAGATTACCTTCGATATTCTTTTTAATATTCTAGTGGCACTGGGGTATGATTGCCGGGTGGTAGCTAAAAAGGCGGCCTAATACGTACGATCTACTCATCAAGTGTCAGAGAGTTTCTGAAGGGAAGATTCCAGATTCTTTTTTGAAACACTAAAGTTAGGCTTTACGAGCACTTCGCATCAAGTGTTAATCGTTTGTGAATTCAAGTTTGTTTCACACCGATTACTCATGTTAATGAAAAATACTATTTAAAAAAAGTATCTGGAACCTTAAACTTCTGTAACTTATAGTAAAAAGTAACTTGCGTGTCTCTAGGGGGGTGGATCTCCAGACTCGAATAGAGGGGTTAGAATATCTAGGATCCTTATGTTAGCTGCCTTATCTTTTAAGCATCTATGAAACGAAAATATAGCATTGCTTTGATGGTTTTGTTCGTGGTGCCCTTTCTGGGTGCCGACTTTTCAAAAATCCCGGAGATTTCTGGCTACGAGAAATGGCAAGCAGTAACTGAAAAGCCCGTATCCGTAACTCCGGAATTGTGGACTTTATGTGTAAAGCCTCCTCCCGAATGGGAACCTATGAACTCTGGCCCTCATAAAGGAGGTTGGATGACTGTACGGGTTAACGAAGTCGGGCGCCGTGTATTCTTGAATGAACGAAGCCCAAAATTTCCAGAAGGAACAGTGATAATTAAGGAGAAATTGCTTTCTCCTTCGCATGACAAGCCGGATTCACTTGGAGTAATGATCAAAGAGTCATCTGGTTGGGAGTTTGCATTTGTAGATTCACACGGAAATATAAGCAGAGGTCGCGATCAGGTAGAGAATTGTTATTCGTGCCATTCGAAAATGGTAGAAACTGATGGAGTGTTTCGTGCCTATCTTTCTCGGCAGCAGAATTTAGCGTGGAATGTGTCGGCAGCTAACAAACAAATACATGGGACGCTCAAGCGCGATGTGCCCTTGCCCCCATGATTTTTAACGTTATGCCAATCATCCGGTGTCAGAGAGTTTCTGAAATCTAAATAACGTTTTGATAACACTTACTAAAAAGTGCGCTTCAAAATGTGTTTCTTGTATTTGATACTAGAAATTAGCCTCGGGAAGGGGGGAGAGAAGGTTCCAGATTCTTTTTTGAAAC
>CAZDIO010000017.1:0-25149 GCA_964505555.1 uncultured Bdellovibrionales bacterium | reverse complement strand
CTGCATCTAAAATGGAACCGCTCTAGATGAAGAATAATATTTGCTGTAAGTTCATTCTCTTCTTTTGTAAGTCTAACAAGTTTCTCAACAAGTACTTTATCCGAGAGTATCTCTAACTGAATGTTCATCTCTTTATCTCCTCTAGTTAACAACCAAAGGAAGTCTAACCTCTCAAACTAAAAACAAACACCACCAAACCACTACCGATACCGTTTCGGTCGGCCTGTAGTAATCTTTCGTCGATATTTCTTGGTAAGTTTCTCCAAAGACTTTGCGTCCCGCTTTTCTGCGGCGGTTTTTGTGCGGGGCTTTGGGAGCTGGAGGGGTTGATATTTTCTGACCTGTTCGGCGCTTCGTTTTGTTGCAAGTGCCTTTTTTTGGGCAGCACGAGTTAATTTCAGTTTTTCTAATTTTAGCTTTTCACGGTGGCGATCCACTTTAGGTAACACCCCTTTTGCCAATGGAAGAGCCACCGAATCCTTCGCTGTTAATGCTCTTCTTGTTTCCTCTGTTGTGTCTACATGAACAAGCACTTTTTCAATTTCAAAAACGTTTAACTCTCCTGTTTTAACTTGAGCGCGAATTTCAGATGATGAAGCAGGAAGTTTTAACTCCTCTTTGAGAGTTTTCTTTTCAGTATTTAATGCTTGGTCTCGATCAGACATAGGGGCTCCCTATTTCTGTTATGGATGATGGAGCACAGATTGTTACTTTTGATAATTATTTCAAGGAGTAGCGACTAAAAGCAGATAAAAAAATACAAGACAGCGGGACGCACAACCTTCAACAGTTGAACCTCCCCGGAGGAGAGCGCCGCAGTTTTTAAGCTGCAGCGCTCGCTCCTTAGGGGGGATGGGACCATTTGAAATGGTCCCGGCGGTCAGACGGTCAGGGCGACCGTCGCGGATCGAAGGGCAGTCGTCGGCCAGAGAGTCGATTATGCGGCGACGAACACTCGGTCGAAGTTCTTGGAGAGAGGATCGAGATCAGCTAGGCTGAACAAAACTTCGCCGCCCAGATCTTCATTGAGTTTAACGATCCGATCCAGATCTCGCTTGAATTGCGCAGATCCTTGTCTCCTTTCCCGGATGTTCCTCGCAACCCGTTCACGAGTGCGCAAAGCAAACGCTGCCGAGCGCTTCGTGGCACGCTGTCGTTTCTTCGCTCGTTCCAGATTAGCGGAACTGACATAGAGAACGCCAGTATTGCGGCTTGAGTCGCTGGCCCCAAGAAAGTCCGCCGGTTGACTCCGCATGGCCTTTCGAAGCTCCGAAGCAAGAGTTGTCGGAACTCGGTATCGAGCTTCGTGTTCACGACGTTTCTGTTGATGTTGAGCACCCGTCGAGCTTCCCGATGCAGACGCTTTCGCTGCCTCTCGTTCATGTTTTGTCCAGAGAGAAACAGCTGCGGCAACGACTTCAGGTTCAAAGCGGTCAACCCTGATTCCCGCAGCAACCGCTTGGCGCAGGGTTCGAGCGTTTGCTCTCAGAATCAGATCGGCGTCGCGGAATTGGATCTTGCTGGCTTTCACCAGCATCTCACCAAACTGCTGCTCAGATACGGAACCTTTGAGTAACCACTCAAAGAAATACAAGAGCCTTTCCTCCTCCTCCCTTCTCGTTGCTTCGGGATCCTCCCAAACAAAAGCAGGTTGAGCTTGATTCACTGGAATCACCATCTTACTTACCTCCACTCATATGAAACAAAAAATGCGGACCAGAGAACCCGGTCCTAGAAAACGCTATTTAACGTCCCACTGACTGTTTACGTGCGGTGCACCTAAGCAGCCAGAGGTCTTAGCCTCTACAAGGAAAAAATAAGAAAGAGCGTAACTTTTAAAGGTCCAAAGTATGCTAACGATTTCTTAACAAAGTCGACAGGTGAGAAAGTTAGGGGAAACTACCTCCTTATATGCCTAAAAAGGCGGATACTATTAGTAATAAATTTCCGCTTTTAAGGAGAAAAGATCTTTTATTATCTGCTTTTTCGGAAACTTTATCGTTTACAAATATAAAGATTTACAAAGAGTTAGATTACTATTTACGGGTGTATTTGTAAAGATTGCTGCGGATCTTTCCTAAATTGAACCGCCACCACTCGATGAATCCAACCATCAGATCGTTTCTCAAGACCAAGTGGCGCAATATGCCAAAGCCAATGAACTATTTTTTCGACTCTATACCCAGAACAAAGTTGGGTAAGAAGCTTTTGATCCTCAACGTTTACTCCATACAACGCAGGATACACCTCACACATTCTTGGCAACTTCGATCTCCAGAGCTTCCATCCCGGTTGAGAACTTAATTCTGAGTTCACCGACCAAGCACTCGAGGTACTAGAAAAGTTCTCCGGCATCTGCCAGGTAAAAGGAACTTCTTCTTTTTTATTTTTAAAATATCGAGAGACCCCCTGATAGTTTACAAATTCTACATCCGTAATCACCAAAAACGAAGCTGCTTCGGTATGAGCAAGTTGTTTGAGATGTGATTTAACAAGCATCTGACACGAATGAGAAAGCACCTCCAGCAAACGTGCTTCATTTTTTTCTACAAAAGTGCTTCCTAAGTCTCGCTTTAAAAGCATTAATATAGTTTCTCGCCAAACAATAGGAATCTGACTAAGGAGATTCAAGGAGAGAATTCCCGTTTTTGATGGGGTCATTGTCTGCAGAAGAAGCCCCTTTAGATCAGGCTCAGGAAGGGCAGTAGAAAGCAATTCAAGAACGAGTCCAAAGCGTTTCTCTTTTGAAATTTTTACATTACCTGCGAGCGCTTCTTTGACAAGAAAAAGCCATCTCTCAATTACTCCAGTGACTTCAAGTTGCCTAGGCTGAAGATGTGGATATTTTTGTATGTATCGATTCCAGCTCTTACTACATTGTCGATCAGCATCAACAAGTACAACCTTCCGGTTCTCTGAAAAAAGGATCTCAGGGTTTACATCAAGAAGGTGTCCGGCACCTAAAATCTGAACTTCTTTCATCTCTGGATGATCTTTGACCCAGTCTGCTTGAACCTCCTTGCATCTTTCAAGATGCGTTTCCCAATGTGGATAATATTTTTTTCTTCTTCGAAGAATGCCTCGATTTTGTTCCTTAAGATATGATGAGAACTGATTGAGACTTTGGGGAGCGCCCATTGTTATTTTGATCTGCGATTGTTTATTAACTGTCGATATCTAAAAAGTCGCTCCGCTATCTGCTGATCAAGCCCTCGGTCTGTAGGTTCATAAACAATAAGCTCTTCTAGCTCTTTGGGCAGATATTTTTCGGGCACAAAACCCTCTGGAGAGTCGTGGGGATAGCGATATCCATCACTGTATCCAAGATCTTTCATAAGATCCGTTGGTGCATTTCTTAACCGTTTTGGAATCTCCAAATCAGGATGCTCAGAAACAATGCCCTCCATCTTTTTAAGTGCTTTGTACGTGGCGTTAGATTTTGCACAACAAGAGAGATAGACAACCCCTTGGGCCAGAGGAATTTTTCCTTCAGGAAGCCCAACTCGCTCCAAGGCACGATCCACATTCAGCGCGATCTCCAACGCTCGCGGATCGCAGCTACAATCTTCAGAGGCAAAAATAATCATCCGTCTCGTTATAAAAAGGGGATCTTCTCCCCCTTCGAGGGCACGAAGCATGTAATAAAGAGCGGCATCAGGATCAGAACCCCGCATCGACTTGATAAAAGCAGAGATAAGATCATAGTGATAATCCCCCTCTTGATCAAAATACATCGGCTGCTTTCCAAAAGATTCTTTGATAAGCGCCTCGGTAATTTCTTTCCCCTCACCTCGTTCAAGCTCTAATGCGGCCCATTCAAGACCACTAAGGCCACGTCGAGCATCGCCCTGACTCATTCGCGCAAGTAACGCTCGTGCCCTGGGGTTAATAGTCATTCCCAAAGAACCAAGCCCCCTCTCCCTATCAAATAAAGCACGGTCAATAAGCGACTCAATATGAAGATCAGAGAGTGGCTCAAGTGGTATCACCCGTAAGCGGCTTAGCAGTGCTCCTCGCAGCCGAAAACTTACATTTTCTGTCGTCTGACCAATAATCGTTAACAATCCAGACTCAATATGGGGAAGAAATGCATCTTGTTGTGAACGGTTAAAACGGTGAATCTCATCAACAAGCGCAAGGGTAGGCTGGTTTCTGTTTTCAAGGAGATCGGTTGCATCTGAGACTACTTGTCTAATCTCTGAAACTCCATCAAGCACTCCTGAGAGACGAACAAAATGATACCCACCCTGCTCTGCGATTACTCGGGCAATCGTTGTTTTCCCTACTCCCGGAGGTCCCCAAAATATCAGCGAGGGGATCACATTTTTCCCCGAACGAAGCACTTTTCCGAGTGTAGAGTCTGGACCGATGGCACTCTCCTGCCCCACTACCTCATCGATAGTTCGTGGTCTCATCCGCTCAGGAAGAGGAACGTAGCCCTGCTCCCTTTTAAATGCGAAATTTTCTTGGAAATCGGCTGCTTTCTTTGCCATCGTTCACACCACAAAAGAAAAACAGGCTAGGATCCTGTTAGGAACTTCGTAACTCCCGCCGTGCCGAGTACAATTCAAAAACAGCAGGAAGAATAGACAGAATGATGATTGCTAGAACTACTAAGCTAAAATTATCACGCACAATGGGAAGATCGCTAAAGTAATACCCTGCTAATAAAAGCGACACAATCCACACTACGGCACCCACTGCATTATAAACTATAAATCGCCCATAGCCCATCGCCCCCACCCCAGCAAGAAAAGGGGCAAACGTTCGAACAATGGGAACAAATCGGGCGATGATAATCGTTTTCCCACCGTATTTTTCATAAAACTGCTGGGTTCTTTCCAGGTATTTCTTCTTAAATATCCTGGAATTCATCTCAAAAGCCTTCGGACCGATATAGGCTCCGATATGATAGTTCACTGCATCCCCAAGGATGGCTGCAACAATCAACAGACCAAGCAAGATATCAAGCTGCAAAGCACCCCTCCCCGCAAGCGCTCCTACCGCAAATAATAGGGAGTCTCCTGGGAGTATTGGTGTTACTACCAACCCTGTTTCACAAAAGATAATGAGAAAGAGGATCAGATAACTCCAAGTTCCATAATCGTTTACAAGCACGACAAGGTGCTTATCGAGATGAATAAAGAAATCTACAAAGGTTAGAAGTTGGTCCATAAGCCCCTTCGTATAGCACTTTGGAGCACGTGATGGAACCTCTTTCAAACCGAGCAGCGAGGCATTTACTCAAAACACAAGTTCAGTAAACACCCCCCTTCCTTTTCGGTCGCCAAAATACTCCTCCAAATGAGAAATTCTTTTGTAAAACGAAGTGATGGTCGATATATATGGCGAATCAATAGATTGCCTGGAGCGTCGGATAAAGATGGAGAAGAAGCGTTTTTTATTTGTCTCACTTGATGGTCTCATTAGTGATATCGCCTGGTATGTCATGAAGGAGGGTCATGAAGTGAGGTACTGCATCGAAAATGGTGATGAAAAGAACATTGGCGATGGTTTCATCTCAAAAGTAGACCGCTGGCAGGAAGAGGTAGAGTGGGCCGATATAATTGTCTTTGATGATGTGCTTGGTCAGGGAGATAAGGCACACGAACTACGCCAACGTGGCAAAGCAGTTGTTGGAGGAACTCCTTACACAGACAAGCTAGAAGATGATCGTAGCTTTGGTCAAACGGAACTCAAAAAATACGGGATCTCCATCTTGCCCTTTGAAGAGTTTACCTCATTTGATGAGGCGATAAGTTTCGTTAAGGCTCATCCTTCACGGTACGTCATTAAGCCAAGTGGTGACGCTCAAAACATTAAGCGCTTACTCTTTGTAGGAGAAGAGGAAGATGGGCAGGATATTTTGCATGTTCTTGAATCTTACAAAAAAGTTTATTCAGATACGGTAAAGGTTTTTCAACTTCAAAAACGTGTCACTGGAGTAGAGATCGCCGTAGGGGCATTTTTTAACGGTTTTGAGTTTCTCTCTCCAATAAACGTAAATTTTGAACACAAAAAGCTCTTTCCGGGAAACATCGGCCCCTCAACGGGAGAGATGGGCACGATGATGTATTGGAGCAAGCCAAATAGGATTTTTAACCAAACACTTAAAAAATTTGAAGAACGACTCCGAGAAGAGCGGTATGTGGGGTACATTGATCTTAACTGTATTGTCAATGGTCAGGGCATTTATCCTCTAGAATTTACTGCCCGCTTTGGCTACCCAACAATTAGTATTCAGCAAGAAGGACTCATCACCCCGATGGGTGAGCTTCTCTACTCAATGGCCACCGGTACCAAGCTTGATCTTAAAGCACGTAGTGGCTTTCAAATCGGAGTAAGAATCGTCGTACCTCCCTTTCCTTTTGATGATCAGAAAACGTTTGATGTGAACTCGAAAGATCGGGTGATCATCTTTAAAAAGCCAAACGTAGAAGGTATTCATATCGAAGATGTAAAACTTGTAAATGGAGAGTGGTTGATCACCGGAACCTCAGGAGTCGTACTTATCGTCGTCGGTGTTGGCCCTACCGTAAAGCAAGCTCAAACCCAAGCTTATAATCGAATCAAGAACATTATGATTCCTAACATGTACTACCGCACCGATATTGGAGACCGGTGGTTTGAAGACAGCGATCGTCTCCATACCTGGGGTTATTTAAGAGAGGTATAGATCGTTTCGTTCTTGATATCATGATGTTGACTTTTTGATTCAAGATCCTCCCCTCTTAGAGATTTCGAGCTATCTTTTTATTACTTTATCATAGATCACATGCTATGAATCGGTGTCCTTTTATAGGAAGGTGTTTTATACGTATTTATGGTAGTAATTAAGAAACCCTAAAGGAATCGTGTGATGAAGCGTTTTTCTCTCATTGTTACAATAATCCTTCTTAGCATTATTTTCTGTTTTATTTCTTGCAGTAAAAAATCTGATCAAGAAAATCTCCCGACTGAGATGCGAAAAGCGTATACCACGACTGCTAAGCTTTATAATTACGTATGGTCTCCAAAAAACTTTCAAGATGCTCGATTTGAAAAGCAGATCTTAACTCATCTTGATAAACTCATTGATACTTTTCACCGTGTTGAAGTGGTCACCCCGATTGAGGCGTTTGAACCGGGATTTCGAATTACTCTTGAGGTAAATAGAGAGATGCTCGTAGACGCTCGAAATCGATTTGCCGCGGGAGATAAAGAATACGCAAACTGGAAGCTTCGGGGGTTAGTAGGAAACTGCACCTCTTGTCACTCCCGCTATGAGGTGCCAAATGATTTTGTAGGCGCAGCACCGATGCCCAGCGGGGGAAGTTTTGATGAACAACTTGCCTATGGAGAGTTTCTCCTTGCTTCAAGGCAGTTTGACCTCGCCAGCGAAGCTTTCCTTACGCTTGCTCACAAAATGGCGATTACTGACACTGCAAGCTATCATCTTACGCAATCACTTTTGCGTTGGGCAGTGATTGAAGCGCGGGTTAAAAATCGTCCTCAAGAAGCAGCAAGAAACCTAGACGAGCTACTAAAAAACGGACATATTTCTGAACAAGCAAAACGGATGATTACCGCATGGATCTCTCAGTTTGAAAAACTTGCACAATCACCGCTTGCACCAACACTCCAAAACAGCACGATGTTACTTAAACCCGTTCTGCATCTAGAAAGTATCGAAAATGATGAACTCAATCTTGTAAACACCTTAAAGGGAACATCACTGCTTCATGAACTTCTCTTAAAATCTTCCTCCGTGGAGGATGCACGAAAGTCAACCCTCCTTCTTGGACTTGCTTACAACCATATTCCAATTAGCTCTTTTGATGTTTTTCGTGACTTATATCTAGAACAGTGCATTCGCCAATTTCCAAATACTCCTGAAGCGCAACTTGCATTTAAAAAATATGAAGAGCTTATTGAACATGAAAGTTCAGGAAGCTCTGGAACGCATATCGATCCATTCCAACAAAAAAAGCTTAAAGAGCTTCGGTTTCTTGCCTTTGGCTCTGAAGAGGATATCCATCCCGGAGTATAAGTAGTCGATGGTAGACAAGATAGCAGAAAGCTCAAAAGCAAATTTTGATCGCGTAAACTCTCAAGGTCGTATGGAACAACGCCCTACAAAAACATATACACAAGAGAGCTGTGGGGATAAATGTCCAAATAGTGATCGACATATCACGATTCACAGAAGTTGGAGATCAGTACTCCCTGCGCTTTTAGTGTTTTTCGCTTTTTCGATATTTTCAGTAATCATCTCTCAATCTCAGCCTGAGCTTGTGTTTCGTAGTAAATTCGAATTTCTAAACACAACGTTCCTTATCAGTATGCCGATACTTGGGCTGATCTGCGCTGTGTTACTCGTTCGACCTTTGTTTCTCATGTATGATTGTTATCATGAAATTGGTTGTCATCATATTCGCTCCACTGAGGGTCGGTGTTCCTTTCGAAAATCGGTAATTGAGATTTCTTTTGAAGATCTTCGTGGTGTTCGAGTGCAACAAAATCTCCTGGAGCGGTTCCTTGGGGTGGGAACAATTCTTGTTGGAACTTCAATCACTGACCGACCGCAAGTTCACTTTCATGGCGTAGGAGAGCCCGCTCAATATGCACGAACAATCATGCACCAGATAGATGATAGTCACAAAAAGACAAATTCAACGTCGGATTAAAATAGCTCCTTACAAGCATACTATACGGCGTTTATAAATGATAACTGATAATCAAATAAAAATAATTGATACGTACTGGCGCGCTGCAAATTATCTTGGGGCAGCACAGATTTATCTTCGCGATAACTGTCTGCTTGAAAAACCTCTCACCTCAGAACATATCAAAAACCGTTTGCTTGGGCATTGGGGCACGGTTCCTGGAATTAACTTTATCTACGCGCATCTGAATAACCTCATCCGTGAGTATAACCTAAACATACTTCTTGTGACTGGTCCTGGACATGGCGCTCCAGCAAACCTGGCAAATTTGTTTCTAGAAGGCTCTTTGGAAGCGTTTTATCCAGAATATAGCCGAGATCTTCAGGGAATTTACAAACTCATTCGTAGCTTTTCAATCCCTGGGGGATTTCCAAGTCATCTCTACCCCGGAACGCCTGGCTGCATTCATGAAGGAGGAGAGCTTGGATATGCTCTTGCGACCTCATTTGGAGCTGCATTTGATAATCCAAATCTTATTGTTGCCTGTATTGTTGGAGACGGAGAAGCTGAAACAGGACCGACGGCGACAGCATGGCACAGTACCAAGTTTCTCAACCCACTTAATGATGGCGTGGTTCTTCCGATTTTGCACCTTAATCATTACAAAATCTCTTCAACTACTATTTACGGATCAATGGGCAACGACGAGCTGCTCTCTCTCTTTCATGGTTACGGTTACGAACCGCTGATCGTGGACTGCACCATTGGTGACATCAAAGATGCACACCGACTTATGGCAGAGACTTTGGAGATCGCCTACAAACATATTAACCAAATTAAAGAATTGGCAACAATCAAAGAGGATTTCACTCCTCGTTGGCCGATGCTCATCCTTCGTTCCCAAAAAGGTTGGACCGGCCCCCACGAAGTGGATGGAAAACTAGTTGAAGGATCCTACCGTTCGCACCAAGTCCCTGCAAAAGAATGTAAAACAAATCCTGCACATCTAAAAGCGATCGAAGATTGGTTCACTTCATATAATCTTTCAACCCTCTTTGAAGCTACGGGTGCCCCAACAAAAGAAGTGCTGACAAACTGTCCAGAAAAAAACTTTCGGATGGGGATGAACCCTCATGCCTATGGCGGAGATATTCGTCGCGATCTCAAACGACCAGATTACAAAAAGTATTGCCTTCATGTAGAAAGACGTGGAACAACTCTTGCCTCGGATATGGCAATGCTTGGAAAATATCTAAGAGATGTTATCTCTTTAAATTCTAGTAAGAACGGCTCAGAAGAGATATTTCGTATTTTTTGTCCAGATGAATTGACCTCAAACAGACTTGAAGCGGTGTTTGAGAGCACCTCCAGACAGTTCCTCTGGCCTACTGGTCCAGGGGATGAGTCTATAGCTCGAAGCGGCCGAGTGATGGAGGTGCTCAGCGAACATAATTGTCAAGGATGGCTTCAAGGATATTTGCTTACTGGGAGACACGGTCTATTTCCGTGCTACGAAGCGTTTGCACCTATTGTTGATAGTATGCTCAACCAATACGCAAAATTTATTAAAGTAGCTTCAGAAGTATCTTGGAGAAAACCCACAACTTCGCTTACGTACATTCTTACCTCAGAAGGATGGCGCCAAGATCACAACGGGTACTCTCACCAAGGACCAGGGTTTATTGACAATCTTCTTACAAAAAAAGCAAAGCATGTAAGAATCTACCTACCACCTGATGCAAATTGCCTCCTCTCAACCATTGATCACTGTTTAACGAGTATGGACAAAATCAACCTCGTTATCGCTTCCAAGCAACCAATGCCACAGTGGCTCTCGCCGGTTGAGGCTGAAGAGCATTGTATCCGAGGCTACTCAGTGTGGGAATGGGCAGGGAACGCAAATAGCGATGAACCTGATGTGGTTCTTGGATCAAGTGGTGTGTACCCAACAATTGAAGTGCTTGCTGCCGCAAGTATTTTAGAAAGCGAGCTACCAGAGCTTAAAGTTCGCGTAGTCAATGTAACTGACCTATTGGTGTTAGAACTTGAAACGTTTCATCCTCATGGTCTAACACCGGAGACATTTAATGAAGTTTTTACCGTAAATCGTCCTGTGATTTTCAATTTTCATGGATATCCAAATGCCGTAAAGCAACTGCTTTTTAATCGACCCGAACTAGAGCGTTTTCATATTAATGGCTACATTGAAGAGGGAACAACGACTACCCCATTTGATTTACTCATTCGAAATAAAGCAAGCCGTTACCATGTCGTGATTCAGGCCGCGACCCAAGGAGCAACTATCAAAAAGAATTTAACTATAAAAGCAAACTCAGTAATAGAAAAATACAAACATAAGATCCTGGAACATCGCACCTATATTGAAACGCACGGAGTTGATCCGAAGGAAATAACCGAGTGGCATCACGATTTTTCAAAGTGAAGTGAATCTCCTATCCTTAAATCCTGGCAGCTCCTCGCTAAAGTTTAGCTTTTACAACTTTAGCAATACACGACCAGTGTTTTTGATTGGCGGTGAAATTGACCGACTTGAGAGTGAACAATGCACACTTCGATTTCATTTATACAAAGATCAATCAAAAACTCAGAACGTACCGAAGATTAATCTCTCTGAAGGCCTTAAAGCGATTGTAAATATCATTAGGGGATCTCTTCCCGATGATACAAATAATCGAATTAATGCTGTTGGAGTACGAGTAGTTCACGGAGGAGAGTTCTTTAGTGATGCAACCTTGTTTTCGCCAAAACTTGTAGAAAGCCTGATCTCACTAAGAGATTTAGCCCCTCTTCATAACCAATCTTCCGTCATGACTCTCCAAACTATAATGGAAATTCTTCCAAACACTCCAATTGTTGGAGTATTTGACACCTCATTTCATAAAACCCTTCCCGAGATCGCCTCTGCCTATTCTCTTCCAAAGCGTTTGGGGGAATTTCATCGTTATGGATTTCATGGAATCTCTTATCAGTACGTGCTTCATGAAATTGAGACACATCTTGGAAAAAGAAAGCGCATTATTATCTTACACCTTGGAAATGGCTCTAGTGCTTGCGCTATTAAAGAGGGAAAAAGTGTCGATACGAGTATGGGCTTTACTCCCCTCGAGGGCCTTCTCATGGGGACGCGTTCTGGAGATATTGATCCAGGGTTACTCTTCTATCTTCTTCAGCACACGAAACTCTCTCCAAAGGAATTAGAAGAAATTTTACAAAACGAAAGTGGGCTCCTTGGAATTTCTGGAATAAGTCACGACGTTAGAGATTTGGAAAAGCTTTCTCACGATGGGAACTCTCAAGCAACGCTGGCACTCGATACCTATGCATACCGAGCCGCAAAATACATCGGTGGATACTGTGCTGCTCTGGATGGGCTTGACACATTAGTTTTTACTGGAGGAATTGGTGAGAACTCTTCGATGATCCGCTTGAAAATCTGTGCTTCTTTGGGATTTATCGGAATCAAACTTGACCAGAATTTAAACACCGTCGCAAGGAGAGAAAAGGTACAAAATATTCACTCGAAAGAGAGCACCATCGAAGTTATGGTCGTTAGCACAAATGAAGAGCTTCAGATCGCAAAAGAGACCTATTCGTTGTTGCAGAACCCCTCGCCATCGAGTTAGCCCAAGCGCACAAACGAAACTATCTCTTACGGTGTCGGATCCTTACATCGCCAGAGAAATCGTTGTGACAACAGATAACTATTGTCATCCTTATCTCGAGCATGCCCACAAAGAACTTCAGCATCAAGTTGATATCCTTTCTCTCTTGCAGTGACAATTAACTTATACTGTGGACTACAGCTCCCATCACATTTCCTATAGAGATCTTTTCCATCTTTTCCCTTTCCCATAGAAAACTCCGAGAACCATTCTCCAAGTTTTTCCATATCAGAAAAAACCTTTCCCGAATAAAGAAGGGGCTTCTTCTTAGTAGCCTCTAGTTTTGCAGCACATTTCTGTGACTCTTCATAATTCGTGTGAAATTTTTGGGGCAGAGAGAAAAGAATTATTTGAGGACGACGAGGAAGAACGCAAGGAGAGAAACACAGCTCTGAAGGTTTTTCTATTTCAACGAGTTTCTTTTCAGCATCTTTGAGAATCCGAGCGGACTGAAAGCGTAGGGATTGAGGGTCATTTCTAAAGTTCAACCACGTTCCTGCAAACGCTGTGGTGCTCTCGCCTACTATCTCCTGATAGTGTTTACCACAGGCAAGGTCCTCTCCTTGAACGACGTGCACAAAAAGAGGAAGAAATAAAATCAACAAAAAAACACGTTGTAAACACTTCACGGTCTGCTCACAACGTTATCAATAATCATATCTGAAAGCGCTAATGCTTCATTACTAAATTCTTGAAAGTAGTTTCGAATCGAGAGAAAAGTTTTTCGAAAATCTTCTCTATCTCCATTTCGGATTATCTCTTCTAATTCTGAGGCCGCCTTGAGAAAAACCTCACGAAGCTCCTTCCCTTTGGGGTTTGACATCTCAATTTCTGCATATAAATCAGGATCTTGTGCAAACAAACGCCCAATCACGGCAAGTTCTAATTTATAAATTGGACTCATAAACGGCAACGTACCTTTTAATTCAATACCGCTCCGCTTCATCGCTTCGCCAGCAACCATTGTATGAAAATGTGTTAACACTTGAATGATCGCCATCATCCGATCGTGGTCTTCCGCGCTTGTCTCAATCAGCTCAAAACCCATTCTCCCTAATTCTGTTTCAAACCATTTGGAGAGTTCTCCACTTTTTACCGGAACAAGGATCATCTTCTGGCGCCAGAACCTTTTTACCGTTGGTCCAAACATTGGGTGAAGCCCCAATGATTCTCCTCGACAAGATTTTTTGTAAATAGTGCAGATTTCATTTTTTAAACTGTTAATATCGGTAAGCAGTGCGTCCTCTCTGACAAACGGAGCAATTTTTGTTACGATCTCACTTGCTAACTGCATCGGCACACAGATCATCACTATGTCTGCATTTGCCACGGTCTCTTCAGAGAGAGAATCGTTTTTCTCTACAACTAAAACTCTGTGTCCACGAGCGACAAATGCCTCAGAAAAGCGCCGCCCCATCTGTCCCTGACCTCCAATAATTAAAAAATGCTTTTTTTGATCGCTCTCCTGAGCATTGACATCGCGAAGCTCTGCTTGTTCCTGCGTACGGTGTGATGCCTCCATCAGCAGCCGGACAATCTCATCAGCAAGCTGAACATCCAAACCAACACGATTTGCCACCAGTTTGGCCTGATCGTACACCATCCGTTCCCGCTCTCGATTGAAAAGTGGGGTCTCCCCTTTTCGTTTTTCTTGATAGATCTTTTCAACAAGCTCAAGCCGTCGAACGGCTTGCTTAAGAATTTGCTCATCTACTAAATCGAGCTCTTGACGGAGCTTTTCAAGTTCAGGTGAGCGCGTATTCATCAGCTGCTACTTTTGATTCTGCTCTGTAATGGACTATGAACAAGATCTTTTGCATCACGAAGGATCTTCTGTGTAGAGTTCCAATCTATACAA
This sequence comes from uncultured Bdellovibrionales bacterium, assembly GCA_964505555.1. Classification (GTDB taxonomy): domain Bacteria; phylum Bdellovibrionota_C; class UBA2361; order SZUA-149; family CAZDIO01; genus CAZDIO01. The sequence goes on along the minus strand of CAZDIO010000017.1, from coordinate 10,963 downwards.
CCATCGGTAACTGAGACCCCATAACGGAGCTTGGAAAGATCTTCAGGAATTTCTTGATTTCCAAAGAAAAGATTACTCTCTAACATAAAACCAACAATTGAACGGTTCCCTTCAACTATCTGATTAAGACAATTCTGCAAGACGAGGGGTTGAAGTGAGGGATCCTTAAGTGAGTTACCATGACTACAGTCAACAACAATATTTACTGGAAGGCCTGCCTTTTCTAACTCTCGTTCACAGAGAGAGATACTGACGGAGTCATAGTTTGGCCTTCCTCCACCACGGAGCACCAAATGGGCACTTTTATTCCCCTTCGTATGAAACACGGCACAACGACCATCTTGGGTAATCCCAAGAAAGTGATGCGTGTGCTGCACGGAACGAAGTGCGTTGATGGCAACTTCAATACTGCCATCTGTTCCATTTTTAAACCCAACTGGAGTGGAGAGTCCGCTCGCGATTTCACGGTGAGTTTGCGACTCTGTAGTGCGGGCACCGATCGCACTCCATGAGATAAGGTCACAGAGATATTGTGGCGTAATCGGATCAAGTGTTTCTGTTCCCCCAGGAATTCCTAATTCAGCAAGCTCCAAAAGAAATTCTCGTGCTTGATAGAGACCCTCATCAATACGAAACGAATCATCAAGATGTGGGTCGTTAATAAATCCCTTCCAACCGATCGTCGTTCGTGGCTTTTCAAAATACACTCTCATTACCAAAAAGAGCGTGTCACCAACTTCATCGACAAGTTCACGGAGTTTTTTTGCATATTCCCTTGCCGCTCCAAGATCATGGATGGAACAGGGACCAACGATAACAAGCAATCGGGAATCTTTACGATTGAGAATATTTTGTATTGTTTGCCTTGCATTACGAACGGTCTCTCCTGCCTTCTCTGATAATGGAAACGCAGAAACAACCTCGCGAGGAGTTGGGAGCAGTGTCTCCGAAACGATATTAACGTTATAGAGGGTGGGGGTAGTAGCCATCGTCTAAAATAGAAACTTCATTGATTTTGCAGTTCCCTTCCCTTACTATAAGCAAAGCCAGTTGGCTAGGGGTACCAATAAAGGATGCGGCAAAGGATGTGTTATGAATTGTACCATCTGTGGAACAACATTTTCCATCTCTTCAAAAGAAGTATCTCTCCACAAAAAGTTCGGATTCGATCCGCCAGCACACTGCTTTGAGTGTAACCAGAAACATCTGATCTCATTTCGAAACGGGAGAACCCTCTACCACCGAAAGTGTGACGCAACGGGACAAGATATAATCTCCATCTATGCTCCCGAAAAGCCCTTCAAAGTCTACAAGGCTGAAAGTTGGTATAGCGACACCTGGGATGCTCTTGATTACGGAAGACCTTTTGATTTTAGTCGGCCATTTTTTGAACAGTTTCGAGAGCTCCAACTTGCAGTTCCGCGTCTTGCGCTCTTAAACATGAACGGCGAGAACAGCGATTACTGCAATATGACTTATGGGAACAAAAACTCCTACCTTGTGTTTGGTGGCGATTTTAATGAAGAGGTTCTCTTTGGCACCCTCTGCATGAGAAATAGGAACTCTCTAGATTGCGATTTTAGCAATGAATCGGAGCTGGCTTATGAGGTAAGCGATGTCATTGAATGTTATCGGGTGCAGTTTGCGATGGATTCAAAGAATTGCTCTGACTGTGCATTTATTAGCGATTGTGTTGGTTGTAGTGAGTGTATTCTTTGTACGAACTTAGTAAAAAAATCTTTCCATATTCGAAACAAACCGTATTCAAAAGATGAATACTTTAAACAAAAAGCGCTCTTATTGAACGGCTCCTCTAGTCAGCAACAAAAAAACTATCGGGAGTTTCTGGAACTTCGGTCGGCACGAATAGTTAAGTATGCAAGACTTCTTTCCTGTGAAAATTGTACCGGTGGTTACATAAAAAACTCCAGAAATTGCGATAATGCCTATGATGTCTCAGATTCTGAAGACCTCTGTAACGTCATTTTTGCAAGTAAATCTAAAGATTGCTTTCAATCAAGTCTGATTGGAGATAACAGTGAGCTTATTTATCAACTCATTTCTTGTCTCAACGCTATCAATTGCAGTTTTTCCTATTTCCCGCTTGATACCACAAACGCAATGTATTCTGAGACGGTAATGAATTGCCAAAATATTTTTGGGTGTATCGGACTCAGACGCAAGGAATATTGTATTCTCAATATGCAATATAGTGAAGTGGAGTATCGTGCGACTGTTAAAAAGATTCAGGAACATTTAAAGAAAACCGGAGAGTGGGGAAAGTTTTTTCCAAAAAGTTTCTCTTGCTTTGGATATAATGAGAGCACTGCAAACGATTATTTCCCCCTGACAAAAGAACAAGCGCTAAAAGAGGGGTTTACGTGGCGAGATGAGGATAATAGAGATTATAAGCCACAAAGCATAACGCTTACAGATAGCATTGACGGGATGTCGGAGAACATTCTCAATGACACTCTTTCCTGCCTCCAATGTAAAAAAAATTACCGCATCGTTTCTCAAGAGCTAAAATTTTATAAATCTGAAAAACTCCCCATCCCAAGGGAGTGCCCAAACTGTAGACATCTACGACGGATGTCTGTGCGAAATCCACGTAAATTATTTAAACGATTCTGCGAACAATGCGGAGTGGAACTTCTCTCCACGTATTCAACAGAACGTCCAGAGATCGTTTATTGTGAGGGGTGTTATTTAAAAGAAGTTTTCTAAAGCCCCAAAAAAAAGTTTTAATATTACAAGATTCTGCTCAAGAATTATCTTCTCGTGTCGATAGTTTTATTGTTGCAAAGGATTTGCGAAATCGTAGCGGAGTAAGGCTACGAACAATGATTATGGAGGATCTGAGCGATGAATAGCTTAGCAGTATCGAGCTATAACCGTGAAAAACCATTTCGAACCTTAGACAATACACTCCTTTCAGATTCAGACCGATCCCGACCATATAAAGTGCTCCCTTCCAAAACGGGGCTCGAAGAGGGCGCTTCCTTTGGTAAAGAGAATGATGATGCCGTTACCATTGGGGAACGCGACCTCTTACGAGCGTATGTATATTTTCTTGCTAGCCTCTCAGAAGATGTAAAGGATGGAAGCGTTGAGTTCTCAGATAAAGTTGAAGAGATCGCTCGGCGTTTACAAACACCAGGCAGCAGATCTCCCTCACCCGCTTCACAAGGAGCAAGTTTTGAATTTGAAGGAGAGCTCTCTTATGAAAAACAAACAACACTGGCGATGGTGTCGTCCGGGGATTCTTTTGCGATGAGCGCTTCAAGTAGTTTTGAACTCCATGCGGCTTTTGAAGCAGAGTTTACAAACGCTGATGGGAGCGTTCTTGAAATAAGTGCTGATATCGATATTAGCATCGATATCCAGATCCAAGCATTTGTAGCCCAAGGCGCTACGCAGCAAGGTGAGGTTAAAAAGAGCGATCCTCTTGCACTTGATTTAGATCGAGATGGCCAGTTTGCACTTACCGATTACAGTAATGGTGCGCTTTTTGATATCGATGGTGATGGAAATATTGATCAGACTGCGTTTGTAACCGGGAACGATGTCTTTTTAGCACTTGATCGCAATAATAATGGCACCGTTGATAACGGCCTTGAACTCTTTGGCGATCAGCACGGTGCCGCAAATGGGTTTCTTGAGCTTGCGAGTTTTGATGACGACAAAAATGGCATAATCGATAAAAATGATTCGGTCTATGAACGGCTCCTTGGGGTGAAACTCACCGCAGATGGGCGGTTAGAACAAGCCCTACTCTCCTCGCTAGGAGTTGAGCAGATCTTTCTTGATTACACCAACCGTAATGAAACTATCGCGGGAGGAAATACGCTGGCTCAATTAGGACGCTATACCGCAACGGATGGCTCTACTCAGAGTGCGGGAGATGTTTTATTAAATTACCGATCTCCTGTGTAGCGAAAGCGCCTCCTGATCTCCATCATACACGAAAAAGGTAAGCTGGGAGATTCTTACATCTCTTGCTTCTTTCCTATTTGATTAAAGGAGTTCGGGTGATGAATAAAAAACAACCGTGTGGCCCACTGAACGTTGAACAACCAAAGAAAAAATTACCACAAAAAGTAACCACTTCTCAGGAAAAAAAGAAACAGAAACAATCTCTTGATAAAAAACTCGATAAAGCATTAGAAGAAACCTTTCCAGCAAGCGACCCGATTAGCGTGGGGCGTTAAAAGGTATGCTGTATCTGTCGTTGCGAGCCGGGAGGCCCGGCCGCCGGGCGAAGCGAAGCAATCTCATACTATAAATAAGGGTTCGAGATTGCTTCGCTTTGCTCGCAACGACAGGAATAAAGCGTCATTTTATTAGGGAGCTACGACTCGTTCCCTTCGTCCGCTTTGACTGGTCCTGGTTGAGGTGCGGAGGGAGCCTGCTTTGAGGGGACTTGTCCCTGACGATAGAGTCTGACAATTCGTCCTCGCTTGAGATCATACGGCGAGATCTGCACGCGAACATGATCTCCTGGGAGCACGCGAATATAAAACCGACGCATCTTACCTGCAAGGTAGGCAAGGAGTTCATGACCGTTCTCGCATTCAACACGAAACGTAGTGTTTGGAAAACACTCTTTTACCACTCCATCGAGTTCTATATGATCAGCTTTTGCCACTCAAAATCCTACGCACAATAATTATTAAAAACAAGATTTATTAAAAGAGGGATTTTGCCTCCCTCCCTAGGAAGCTCTAAATAGCCTTTTCATAGTTAGATTGTCAAGGAATCACGCCTTCCTCCACGGAAGCGTTATTCACGCTCGTCGTAACGGGAAGAATTAGAGGAATTAGTAAAGTTATCTCTGCGTTTACGGTCATTATTGTTTGAGAACTTTTTTCTCTTTCCTGAGCCTCGATCTTGGCGGTTATCATTATTGTGTCTTCCACCATTTCCGGATTTTCCATTTGAACCATTGATCTCATGGATCGTCAGCGGAATATAACCATCAACTCTCTTTTGGGTGGACATAAAGCGTATCCCTCAACCTAACTGGTTACTATTAATTGAAACTCTCTTCCTTCTTATATCCGTAAAGGACGTCTTACTTATCTAATGAACCAAACTGACGGAACTTCTCGTAACGCTTCTTACGCAGTTCGTCTATTGGCATGGTCTTTAACTCTAACAAATGTCGCGCAATGGCCGCTCCTAGAAACTCTGCGGCTTGGTCGTGATCGTGATGGGCTCCTCCGACAGGTTCTTTTACAACTTCATCTACGATCCCAGTTCGAGCGAGCGCCTGTGCGGTAAGCTTCAGCGACTCAGCTGCAACTTTTGCGTATTCACCAACGTTTTCTGCATCTGTTTTTCCCCAAAGAATTGAGGCGCAACCTTCAGGGGTAATAACAGAGTAGATCGCGTTTTCCATCATAAGTAATCGGTCACAAATCCCTAAAGCTAAAGCTCCCCCACTTCCGCCTTCCCCTATTATTATCGATATAACAGGCACATTTAAGCCAGCAAGTACTAATAGGTTTCGAGCAATGGCTTCCGCCTGCCCACGCTCCTCGGCTTCCATCCCCGGATAGGCTCCTTGGGTATCAATAAAAAGAAGGAGCGGCCTCTGAAACTTCTCAGCAAGTCGATACAATCGCAGCGCCTTTCTGTTTCCTTCCGGCTGAGGCATCCCGAAGTTTCGATGCACTCGCTCCGTCGTACTCCTTCCCCGTTGGTGCCCAACAACGACTACTGGCTCACTATTAAACTTCCCTACTCCTCCAATAATTGCTGGATCATCTCCAAAAACACGATCCCCATGGAGCTCTACAAAATCTGTAATTAGATGATTTACAAAATCTAATGTAAACGGCCGCGCAAAATGTCTTGAGAGCCGCACTCGCTGATACGCAGAGAGACTTCCATAAACTTCCTGACGAACTTTTTCAAGTCTCTTCTCAAGCTTCTCAACTTCTGCAACCTGTGAAAGTGACCCACTACTTACCGCGGCTCGAAGCGCTTTTAGTTGCTCTTCGAGCTGACGTGCAGGTTCTTCAAAATCAAGATACTGGCTAAACTCTGCCACTCAAGTGGTTCCTTTTTTATTATGCAGATAAGAGATAGTGGTGGAAGCACCATCGAACTTAACCCACAACGTGGTTAAGGACTTAACTCTAAATCGTTTATCACAAGGAAATCAATTCCTTCTGTGGTAAATATCTGCTTCTGCAATAAGAATTCTTTGATAATTTGAGAAACTTTATCGACAATCGTTTCCCCGTTCACTCTGTTCTCCCTGTTTTCACACAAATCGGTCACATTGCGCCATGATAACTTTTCAGGTTGATGGCGCCACCAGGTGTATTGTCTCTTTGCAAGGCGCCGGGTGTCACGTTTCATAATTTCTACCATCTCTTCGTAGCTCACCTCGCTCCGAAGAAAGGAGAGCACATGACGGTAACCGATCGTTTTAAATGGCTTTAACGAAGGATCATGATCTGCTACAAGTTTTTCTACCTCATCAACAAGCCCCTCCGCCAACATCTGCTCTACTCGACGATCTATCTTTGCATAAAGCTCTTCACGTTGAGGAAGAAGAATGCACACCAGCGCACGAAATTCACATTCCTGATGGGCGTGCTTCTCTTGCAAGGTAGCAAGCGAGCGTCCCGATTTTAACTTTACCTCCAACGCTCTTCGGATTCGAGCGGTGTCATTTGGGTGAAGTTTCGCAGCGCTGATTGGGTCTATTTTCTGAAGTTGCTCATACGATGAGCTCTCCCCATCGAATGTAAGTTCTTCTTCCTCAGCCCCTTGAAACTCCTGCTCATCATCAAATTCTGTCGACACAAGACCACAAAGAAGCGATCGGATATACAGTCCTGTCCCACCAACAACAAAAGGAAGTGTTCCTTGTTCATGGAGCTTCCCAATCGCCTCCTTTGCAAGTTCCCGAAATATCCCTGCGTTGAGTTCCTGATTTGGCTCAAACTCTGAGATCAGATGATGGCGAACTTCGGTGCGTTCAAAAACTGTCGGTTTTGCAGAGCCAATATCAAAACCTTTATAGATCTGGACAGAATCAGCATTGAGAATCTCCCCTGCAAACCTTTTTGCAAGTTCCAAAGAGATCGCACTTTTTCCACTTGCCGTGGGACCACAAACAACAACAAGAGATGGCTTCATATTCTTTTTACTGCCTGCGACCAAACATCGCTTCAAGCTCAAAAAGAGAGATCTCTTTGAGCACCGGACGACCGTGAGGACAAAAGGCCTTACTCGTAGCCTCCTCCAAAGATTCAATTAGCGCGTAGACCTCTTCTCGTTGGAGTTCTTCACCGGATCGAACTGAGCTGTGACAAGCAAGACGAGAAAGGATCTGGTCAAGATGTTTCTCAATTGACGCTTCGACATTGTTCCATACCGGCAACGCACAGATCTCTTCAAACAATGCCTTAATACTTTTTCCCGCTACAACCGCCGGGACAGCTCGAACAACGATACTCTCCTCTCCAAAAACATCACACTCAAAGCCAAGCCGCGCAAATACCTCCTTTGCTGATGAAAACGCCTCAACGAAGTAAGGCTCAACGGCGATAATCTCCGGAACCAATAAAAGCTGCGCAGAGACACTGCCCTTTTGAAACTGAGATTTGAGTGTCCCAAATACTACCCGTTCATGGGCGGCATGCATATCAACGATGATAAATTTCTCCCCACCTTCAAAGAGCAGATAACAACCAAAGATCTGCCCCAAGTAGCGCATCTTTGAAATTTCAAGAGATAATAACTCTTGATCGACAGAGTATGGGAAGGATTCGGCTTGGATATTTCTCGTTTGAGGAATAATTGCGTTACTTTTGTGAAATTCAAAAACACTTCGAACAGGAACACCCTGTTGATCTAATCTCTGTTGATCTAATCTCTGTTGATCGAATCTCCGCTCATCCTGCCAGGTCGAAAGAGGAGCCTCAGTTAAAGAACCGGTTAAAGAAACACCCTTCAATGCCTGTTCAATTGCCTGAGAGAGGGAGAGAAAGACCGCCTGGGGAGAGCGAAAACGAATCTCTGTTTTTTGGGGATGAACGTTGACGTCAATCTCTTCAGAGCGAAGAGCGATCTGCAGCACTCCCGAGGGGTATCTCCCGGGTTTTAAAAATGTTCCGTGTCCTTGCTGTAACGCCTTTAATAAAAGACGATCACGAACGATCCTCCCGTTTACAATAAGACGCATCTTTGCACTGCCACTTACTGCGTCTACCGGTTGACTGATCATTCCTGTAATTGAAATTAGTCCGCCCGGGGTCTGGCTTTGGTACTCTACCCGTATGGGACGACTCAAGTTTGGGTTCAGCTGTTGAAATCGCTGTTGAAGGTTCTCATTCGGGGGAAGATTTAACACCTCTCGAGCTTCAGACACCAATCGAAAACGAATCTGTGGATAGGCACAAGCAAAGTCAATCAGTGTGGTTTTAACAAGTGCTGCCTCAGTTGTTTCTGAACGAAGAAATCTTCTTCTTGCAGGAACATTAAAAAAAAGATGGAAAACACTGATCTTCGTTCCAGGTGAGGTATCACATTCTGTAACAGTAGGTTTTTCCCCTCCTTCGATCTGGATCTGAATACCGCTTCGATCCTCTCGTGTTCGAGAAAGGAGTGTAAACTTAGATACCGAAGCGATTGAAGGCAGAGCTTCACCACGAAAACCAAGGGTCTTAATTGATTGCAGATCGTGAACACTCTCTATCTTTGAGGTCCCAAATCGCTGAATCGCAATCAGCGCATCCTCACGGGTTAACCCACACCCGTTATCAATGACCTCAATGCTACTTCGTCCCCCATTGGCGATAACAACAGTAATTTCTGTCCCTCCAGCATCAATTGAGTTTTCAACCAACTCTTTAACAACGGACGCTGGTCGTTCGACGACTTCTCCAGCAGCAATTTGGTTAATCACCCCATCAGGAAGGACCTGAACACGCCGCTTCTTTTCTGGGAGATTCTTCTCCTCACCGATCGTCACTGCCGCATTGTTCCCACTCATCAGCTTATCCTAGTATTGGTACAACACTAACGTTTCGCTGCTGCCTCCGATTTAATCCACTGCGAACAATAAGTTTTGCAGCTTCATTCGGTTTTGTCTTTGAGAGCTCATCAAGAACATCCGCTTTTGAGGAGACCTGTTTTCCATTTACTTCCAAAATAAAATCCGCTTGCGAAAGATCCACAACGTAGCCGACAAACAACCCTTGCCGAACCTCTCTTCGAGCACCATTGAGTCCAGCTTTATCTGCGGGACTTCCGGGCTTTACATAGAGGAGCACCGGACCGTAATCGGTGTCTTCAACGATCACGCCGATTTTTGGGCGAAGGACTTTTCCATATTTTAATAATTGTGGAAGCGCTCGCTTCACCTGATTGACGGGGATTGCAAATCCAATTCCCGCACTCTCTCCTGTCCGACTTAATATAGCGGTATTAACACCGATCAGTTGTCCTGCGGTATCAAGGAGGGGACCACCTGAATTTCCTGGATTGATCGCTGCATCCGTTTGAATGATGTCTTCAATGAGCAGCCCACTTTGAGCACGGATGGTTCTTCCGAGGCTAGAAACGATTCCGGTCGTTAATGTCCGATTTAATCCAAAAGGGTTTCCAATAGCAAGCACCCGTTGACCAACCTCTAACGAGGTAGAATCCCCAAGCGGCACGACAACGAGATCCGTTGGCGGATTTATAATTTGGAGAAGTGCGATATCATTGTCGGGATCCGCTCCAAAAAGTTTTACGGGATGTGTGCCCCCATCTGCAAGAGTAACAGTGACAACTTCCGATCCTTCAATCACATGATAATTGGTAAGAACAAATCCTTTCTCAGCATCGATAATCACCCCCGAGCCGGAACCTTCCTGATGGCTGACGCCAAAGATATCAACAACCTCTGCTTTGGTGCTAACGTTTACAACTGCCTTGTTAGCAACTCGGTAGACATCGATAGTTTGCTGCTCAAGATCGGTTCTTGGTGCAGAACTTGTTTTCTCTGTTCCAATAGGAAGATTATCCGCAACGGAGGTATATACCCCAAGAGCGCTCAACACGAAGATACAGATACCCCCAAAGAGGAAAGTTTTTTCTAGCTTTGAAATGCTAAATCTTTTACCCTTATCTGGTGTCCTTAAACGCATTAGCATAGTCTCCAGTATAGTCTCTCAATGGTGAGGTCTTCTTAACGAAACGTTACCCAACACAATACCAGGTAATTTAATAAACAATGACAGACGAAGAAGCGTTCCAAAATATCGCAAATCACCGCAAACGCAAAGAACGGGTCGTCTTTACGAATGGTTGCTTTGACTTACTGCATATCGGGCATGTGCGCTACCTGACCCAAGCGAAGCTTTGTGGTGAGGTGCTTGTCGTTGGACTCAATAGTGACGCTTCCGTATCCCGCCTTAAAGGCACGGGTAGACCGCTTACTCCTCAGGATGAACGAAAGGAGATACTTCTTTCACTGCGGATGGTTGATTATGTTTTTATTTTTGATGAAGAGACACCCCTTGAGCTGATAAAAAAAGTGCGGCCTGATGTGCTTGTAAAAGGGGGAGATTGGCCAGTTGAAAAAATTGTAGGAGGCGATCTAGTAAAATCTCTCGGCGGAAAAGTTCTCTCCCTCCCATACGTTGAAGGACATTCAACAAGTGCACTTATAGAAACTATGCAGACAAAAAACATCTCCCCTAAACATACTAAATAAATTCCTGTGTGAATAAAAGTTATCACTGTGTGACCATAATTGAGTTAAGAATTGTTGAACACAGAGTTTCACAGAGGTGCACAGAGTTAAGATTTAGGGGTTAAGATCTAGGGGTTTTTCTTAACTCTGTGAAACCCTGTGAAACTCTGTGTTCATTAAAAAACTGCTCACACTCTAGAGCCGTTCCATTTAAATCTAACAAGACCTTCCTGTCGTTGGGTGCGAAGAGAAGCAAAAAAA
>CAZDIO010000016.1:0-14833 GCA_964505555.1 uncultured Bdellovibrionales bacterium | reverse complement strand
AGAAAGTTCCTGCTGCATCTAAAATGGACCCGCTCTAGCGCCGGGAACCTTTTTCTTTACTCTGTGTAACCCTGTGAAACTCTGTGTTCAATTCGATCACAGAGGAAACGAAACGGGGTCAGGCCGTCAGATCACTGAACGAAAGATGGGTAGCAGTCTTCGCAAGCTACCTGTTCGGCTAGTGTTTCTGGGAGTGCGCTCATTAGCTCTTTTTTGCAGCGAAAACAGGTGCGTGCATGAAGATACCACCTGCCTCGTTCATCTAAACGCTCGACGTAGCGACAGTCGGGGCAGAGCGTTGGAACAGGGAGTTCCATCTTTCGATAAAACGCAAGTTCCATTTTTTGAATTTTGTAGTTCTTCTGACAATGGGAGCATGCAAGGAGTTGCGCACAGATTGCATCGGTAGTTTCTCGAATCTTATCAGGAACGGTTGCTGTTGGTTTTTGAAACTCTCTCTTGTCTGGCTCCTTCCAGCGCCAATTTTTCTTCTCGGCCTCTCCTTTTGTAAGGGGAAAGTGATCAAGGGCAACTGATTCGTTATAGGAAAAAGGAGAATAGCTTGCAGGAAAATATTCTCCCCACTCATTTGTAGTTTTCATGTATTGAATTATTTGTGAACGTAGTTCTGCATAGTCGTTTGGAGAATACTGGGTGTTTAAGATGCAGTATTCGGCGCGTTTTAAGCCGACACAACCAAAAAGATTGTTTGAGTAAAAACACTCCTCGCAGTAATCAGAATTCTTTACATCCCAAGAATGAAGCATGAACTTATTTGCATACCCATTGACTGCGCTCATCGAGTCGATGCAGAGCTCAGCAGAGGGAGAGTAATTGCAATCCAGAGAATCTTTCATTGATTTTGGAGCAACATAGATAAAATTGCAGTTTTCAAGCTCGTACGCATCAAAGCAACTTATGGAGTCTCTGCTTTGATGGATATTGTAGCCGGTAACGTTTTCGTTTCGTTCTCCAAACTGATGCTTCGTTGGAAACTGCCGCAGAAAGGTGGATAACGATTTTTGTATCTTGGTAATTCCTGAGTTGCTGTTGAGACCAAGTGCCGCTAATTTTTTAAAATATTCTTCTTTTCCAAGAGGTTCATTAAGGAAGTAATATTCTTTGTTTCTTAGGTTTGTGCATCCAAAACAGTAATGACAGCCGATGCAGTCTTGAAGAAACCAAGAATCGGCGCAATTTTCGCATCGTTTTGAGTAACGGAGGTTGTAGCAATTAATGCAGTAAAGGCTTTGATAACAGAGCTCGCACCGTTGGCAGAGCGCACAATCCATGCAATCACGGGAGAGGTTTGTTTGGTAACTGTAATGGGTGTCTTCTGACTCATTGCAAGAGACTACGCGGTAGCAATTTTTTGAATAAAAGGAATAGGGCGCATAATCACAGTTTTCGCAGTGTGACAGCACCATATTCATTCTCGGTACTTGAGCACGCATCTCAAAGAACTGTTCAAAAAATCCACGATTGAAATCAAACGGGCGACCCCATTTCCTTCCATCCCAGGCGTCACTCCACCAGTAGTCTTTGTTGTAGACAGGGAACTTTTGATCGGGGGAATAAAATGAAATTACTCGTTGTTTTGTGGCATCACAGTAACGGTAATATAAATTTCGCTCATTTCGGAAGGTAAGTCGTCTACGGAGTCTCTCTTCTGGGCAAGCTGTGGGGAGAGGGAGGTCAACTTTTTCATAGAACCCCACATCATTTGGGGGAACGTCAAATGAACGATGCGATAAGGCACAGCTCCTTTTCATGTGGTGACTTTACCATTTTTTCTAAAGCCATTCTAGCACCACATGAAGAAGTCCCTTGTCCTTGCGAGCCGGGAGGCCCGGCCGCCACACTTCGCCCGCAATGACAAGGGGAGGAAGTTCCCTAAGCTGAAGCTAAGCTCGAGCTCGCTTCTTCATTGAAGGGCCCTGCTTTTCTTCTCTGTGTGAGCTTTGGATGCTGGCCCCCGTAATGCGCATTCCATAGAACGATCGGATTACGAAATAGAGCCCAACGATAAAGAGCACCACCCCGATCCACAACGCGGTTTCCTTTGCGGCAACAGCGATCTCTACTGCAAGAAGTCCAAACAATGTAGTGAACTTAATGATTGGGTTCAGCGCCACGGAAGAGGTGTCTTTAAACGGGTCTCCAACCGTATCGCCCACAACTGTTGCTGCATGAAGCGCCGTTCCTTTCTCCTTGAGATCAACCTCAACAACTTTCTTCGCATTATCCCAAGCACCACCAGCGTTAGCCATAAACATCGCCTGGAAAAGACCAAACACCGCTATGGAGATGAGGTAACTAGCAAAGAAGGTTGGGTCAAAGCAGGCAAAGGCGATAGTGAAACAAAAAATTACCCCAAAGATATTAATCATTCCTGCTTGTGCAAACTGCGTGCAGATTTTTACTACCTCTTTGGAATCAGCAACGGATGCTTTATCTGAACTCTCTAAGTTAATGTTTGCTTTAATATACTCTACAGCTCGATACGCCCCAGTTGTTACTGCTTGCATCGAAGCTCCGCAGAACCAGTAGATCACCGCTCCTCCGGTCAAGAGACCAAAGAGCACGAGAGGATCGAGAAGATCGAGTTTTAAGTGGAGTAACAAAATAATCGAGAAGATCATTGTTGTTGCCCCGATGACCGCTGTTCCGATGAGCACAGGCTTTGCCGTCGCCTTAAAGGTATTTCCTGCTGAGTCGTTTTCCTCCAGGAGGTGTTTCCCATGCTCAAAGTCTGGACGAAATCCAAACTCTTTCTCAATCTCTGAGGAGATGTTGGAAACGCTCTCGATCTGCGAGAGCTCAAAAACTGACTGTGCATTGTCGGTTACCGGTCCATAACTATCTACCGCTATTGTCACTGGTCCCATGCCGAGAAATCCAAAAGCTACAAGACCAAAGGCAAAGACTGCGGGATAAATCATGAAGTTATCAAGGCCCGTTTGCGCGCATAGATACGCAATGAACATCAATCCAACCATTGTTAAACCTTTCCAGAAGGCACTGAAATTACCAGCAACAAGTCCAGAAAGAATCGTCAGCGAGGCTCCTCCTTCTCGAGAAGCGTTGACGATTTCGGCAACGTGCTTTGACTTTGCGGAGGTGAATATTTTTGTAAGTTCTGGAATCACGGCACCAGCAATAGTTCCGCAACTGATAATTGTTGCGAGTTTCCACCACATTCCATGTGCAAGGTCACTCAATAAAAGATTGCTTACCGCAAATGTCACTACGATTGAGACAATTGACGTTGTCCAGACAAGCGATGTCAGGGGCGCCTCAAAATCAAATGATCTACTCGTTTTATACTTAGCGTTCGTCTGAGTTTTATTGATGAGATATGAACCGAGTGAGGTTAATACCATCAAAATTCTCATCGCAAAAATCCACACGATGAGCTTTGCTTGAAGCGAAGAAGCGTTTGCTGCAGGAATAATCTCCCCACCAGCGCCAATCGACATCCCAACTGCAAGGACAATAAAGCTAATCAAGGCTACGCCCGTCACGCCGTAGGTTTCAAAACCATCCGCGGTTGGGCCGACAGAATCTCCGGCGTTATCCCCAACGCAGTCAGCAATTACACCAGGATTTCTCGCATCGTCTTCCTTGATATTAAAAACGATCTTCATCAGATCTGAGCCGATATCTGCGATTTTTGTAAATATTCCACCGCAGATTCGAAGCGCTGAGGCACCAAGGGACTCACCAATTGCAAAGCCGATGAAACACGAACCAGCAGCTTCTGGAGAAACAAAAAGAAGAATGCCAAGCATTAAGAGAAGCTCAACAGAGATCAGCACTACTCCGATAGACATTCCAGACTGAAGAGGAATTGCCATTACTGGTAATGCTTTTCCGGTAAGGGAAGCAAACGCTGTTCGGCTATTTGCGTAGGTATTAATTCGAATTCCAAACCAGGCAACGCCGTATGACCCAAGAATGCCGATAACTGACCACATCAGGATCATCAGTACGCGAGACATCTCCATGTGCTGGAGACTATAAAAGTAATAAAAAATACAGGCTCCAATGAGGGCCTCAAGAATAATGAGAAACTTCCCCTGTTGGATAAGGTAGGTTTTGCATGTTTCATAAATAAGGGCCGATACTTCGAGCATCGTTCTGTGAGCAGGAAGGGCGCGCACTTTGGTAAATTCATAAAATCCAAACACCAGTCCAAGAACAGGAATAATCGCTCCCCAGAGCAGAATCGCTCTTCCTGATACCTCAGTACCAAAGATCTGAAATGGCTCATTCAGATCCGGTATTAAAAGATCCGCTTCGCTTGCAAATGCAAATGTGGGGACTAAAGCCAAAACGCCAATCAGTGCGAGGCAGAAAGTAAAAGCATTTCTCATCTTCATAATGATAATCCTGTTCTTAAAAAATAATGAAAAAAGGCGAGGTATTATCTAGCGAATTCTCGGAATTAGGTAAAGAGTTTTGCTCGATTTTATAGAGATTTATCCACTAAATGCATCGAATCACTGGATTTTAGCTCCAAGCACGCACTCTTTTAATCGCTTCACGCCAAAGAGAGCGATTTTTCTTCTGCTCAGAAATTGGAAGTTGTGGAGAAAAATGAGAGCTCTTAGCGCCCTTCTTTAAGTTAAACTTTTTAGAAAGCTCCTCTTTTGAGGAAAAAAGTCCTCCACCAAGGGCTGCAATAGAGGCAGCACCAAATGCGGTCATCTCTTTTTGCGGTGAAACTTCGACATCACGACGTGTAAGATCTGCAAGGATTTGGCAGAAGAGGCGATTTTCAGACATGCCACCATCTATTTGCAGTGAGTGTAGCGCTCGGAGGTCACTTCCCTCAAGCAGGTCCGCAACTTGGTGCGCCACCGCTT
This sequence comes from uncultured Bdellovibrionales bacterium, assembly GCA_964505555.1. Lineage (GTDB taxonomy): Bacteria > Bdellovibrionota_C > UBA2361 > SZUA-149 > CAZDIO01 > CAZDIO01. The sequence continues at coordinate 9,965 of CAZDIO010000016.1, read as the reverse complement.
CAAGGGCGGCAAGGATAATATGGTTTGCGTGAGTATCTCTCGTTAGACCAAAAAAAGCACCTCTTGCCGTATCGTCCCAATGTGGAGCGCCTAATCCGACAAATGCCGGAACAAGAATCACTCCGTTGCTGTCTTTGACAAGTTTGGCACGCTCCTCTGTCTCAGCAGCATTTGTGATTATCCCGAGTTGATCTCGTAACCATTGAATGAGCGCACCTGCAATGAAGATACTTCCTTCAAGAGCAAAAGCGGTATCTTGAGGAGTATTGCCGAGGCTCCATGCAACAGTGGTTAAGAGTCCTTCGGAGGATGTTCTAATTTCTGCCCCAGTATTTCCAAGGAGAAATGCTCCGGTGCCAAAGGTGATTTTTGCTGAATTTTTTTGAAAACAATGATTTCCAAAAAGAGCCGCTTGTTGATCGCCGAGAATTCCAGTAATTGGGATTTCTCGCCCCAGGCATTGTGTGATTCCAAAGAGTGAGGCGGAGGGTTTGATTTGAGCCAAAGCGTGTTCTGGAACTTTAAAGAGCTGAAGGAGTTCTTCATCCCACTTCCTTGATTCTAAGGAAAATAACATTGTCCGTGAGGCGTTTGATGGTTCTGTAAAAAACGAACGCCCGTTGGTGAGTTTGCTAAGAAGCCAACTATCTACGGTTCCAAATACGGCCTTTGTAGAGCGCACTTGTTTCTCAAGTTCCGGAACGTTTTCAAGTAGCCACTGTGCCTTTGAACCAGAAAAATATGGATCAAGAACGAGGCCAGTTTTTTTTCGGATCTCACTTTCTCTCCCTTCCTCTTTTAACTTCTTGCAGATCGTTGCTGAACGACGGCATTGCCAAACGATAGCTGGTGCCAGTGGGGTAAGGGTTTTGCGATCCCAAACAAGAAGCGTTTCTCGTTGGTTTGTAATTCCAATAAATAATTTATCTTCTGGAGATGTTTTGGAAATGACCTCTTCGAGTACCAGTGATATCGAATTCCAAATCTCTTCTCCTTGTTGTTCGACAAATCCTGGCTTGGGATAGTGCGAAGAAAAATTTCTCTGAGCAGAGAAGGCTTCAGTTCCATCAATATGATAGAGAACGGCGCGAGATGAGGTTGTGCCTTGATCGAGTCCAATGATGTAGGTTGCCATGTGCGCTCCCTCCAAAAACAGTGCAGGCTATGTATGCAAACAGCGGCACACAGGCTCTTTAGTCTTGTGAGCCATATATTCATGTGACATAAAACACCAATATTCTTTCTAGTAGAATTCACAGTGGTGCACTATTCTATAATAGGAAGTGTACGTGAATAAAAATCAGGGATTTTGAAGTAATAGGTTTTATGTGGGGTAGTGTGTATGGAAAGTTGTAAAGTAGTCAATGTGGCGTTATCAGAAAAAAAACGCATAACGCTTTTGGGGGGCAATCTTTGCGTTCGAGCAAGGTGCTTCTGGGGTAATAGTTATAGAGAGGTAGGTGGCATGGTAAAAAACCTTAGATTTCAAGTTGTTACGATATTTAGCTTATTGCTGTTTGCAGCAAACGCTTTTGCAGCACCGGGGGACTATGATGGTGATGGAAAATCAGATCTAGGGCTTGCCCTTGTTAATAAGTCCTCGGGGACTACCGTATGGGCGGCACGGTTAGCTTCAGGTGCCTCACCTCTTCTGTATACATTCCCGGTACCAGGGGATGCCTTGGTGCTTGGTAAGTTCGATAAAAACAGCCCACGATTTACCCCAGGAGTTGTTTACGTAAGAAGCGCTTCAAAGCCCCTTGAGTGGTACATTAAGACAGTTCAAGGAGGGCAGGCAGCCTTCCCGTTTGGTCGTCCTGGCGACATAATTCCTAATCTTGGAGATGTTGACTGTGATGGCGTGACCGACATTATCGTTGTTCGTGATGAAAAAAATTCACAAAACGTAATGGTAAAAAATTGGTATGTGGCGTTAAGTGGCACACCCTTACAGGTTGCAAAGGTTCAGTGGGGGAAGCCAGGAGATAAAGTTCTTACTGCTGATCTCGATAGCAACGGCTGTCGTGAGCTGGTGGTGGTAAAGCCTGGATTTACCTGGTATGGGCGCAAACTGACCGGAAAGATATTTGGTCAATCTCATACACAAGTTCAGTGGGGTCTTCCTGGAGATATTCCGTTGATGCCGCAGGATATCAATGGCGATAAGAAAGCCGATTACATTATCTCAAGACCAAGTAGTGGTGGTCAGATTGCATATATTCGATTCTCAGGTAGCTCTGCTAACACCGTCCGCTTAGGTGGAAGTTCAACCATTCCGATGGTCGGGCTTTTAACGAGTACAAAAGAGAAGAAGTATGCATGGTGGGATCGATCTCAAGGAATATTAGCAATTCGAAATTCTAATTCGTCATTTTCGACGAGCACCTTTGGGCTTTCAGTAAATGCATTTATCCGTCCTGATGGAACGGTTGTTCAGCCAAGTGAATCCGGAAGATTTGGAGCTGCTCCGCCAAGTGGTGGTGGAGGTGGTGGAATAACCTGCACCGATCAGATTGATCGAAGCGATGGTAGTGGTGGATTTAAGAATAATCCAGAAAATAGTCGAAACACTGTAAAAATAATGTTTCCAAACGAACTTACTGGAAAGATTAAACAGGTAAGGGTTGCCAATAACGGATCAATTTTTGATACGCTCTATCGTGCAACTCCAAATGAGTGGGGTGATCGCGAAAGGTATTATGGGCATAAATCTCTCAGCTCATATCCAGATAACCTCCTCGTAATTGCGGAACTTTATAACGCGGAGACACACTGTGTGATGATTCCGGATCCGCAACGTGTTTACGACTAGTAATCAGTGAAATGATAATCAAGAGCCCCTGGAGGTAAAACTCCAGGGGCTTTTTTATTTCTGGCATAGGAGTTGCTTTCATTTTTGTTGAAGCAAGAACACAACGAAATGTTTAGTTAGTAACAAGATGAGGGAATGCAATGGAAGCAACTGAAAGTATACTGTCGCTACGAAGGCCATCACTACTTCAAGATGCCAAAAAGACAGAAGAACTAGCAGCCATAGAGGGCGTAAAAGAGGTAGAAACAAATGAGCAGGTAACAACGGACTTTGCTCAGATAATGTCAAAACTCCTCGGAAAAACTGGGCAAGAAGAGGTAAACGAAGAGGAATTATTTTCCCGAATAATTGAGAAGCTTCTTGCGGATGAAAGTCCTGAAGCGGGAAGTTATTACAAGGAACAGGTGCAAAAACTCTCGGTCTCGATGGCGCGAGGGGATGGATATGTTCCTGTAGAAGATGTGGCTAAAGCTGCATTGAAAAACACTGTTTTGGCTGGAAAGATCGAGGAGAGTAAGGCTGAACTGATCCACGCTAAGGCGTTTACCTCAGCACAGCTCGATGCGACCAAAGAAGCTCTTTATGATGGAAGGGGGGAAACCAAAGCGGTTGCATCACTTGATGAAGCGATGCTGAAGATGAAGATGGTTTTAGAAGAGATCGAAACAGGAAAGGTGCTGATTACCGGTCGGTCACTTGATGCCCCTTCAAATCGAGGGTTGTGGCAAGGTGTAGGTTCCGTTGAGGGAGCTCAGCAGAGCGAAGGTGTTTCTGAAGGCGAGGAGGGTTCAAAAGCACGTAAGTTTGCTTGGAAGCACATCTCCGATAAGGATGGAAAACTTGCAGTGCTCGTTCCTGAGCCGCTTAGTGACAACATTAAAAGTGTGGATATCTTTGATAGCAGCGGGAAACTTGTTGAAAGTGGCAGATACTCAAAGCGAACTGGTGATGGTCGAGCTGTGTATCGTTTTGAAGAACCGGGACCAGAATACGGAAAAAATCTTGAGGTGGTGATCTCCAAAAAGAATGGAGATACGATCACTTATGAAATTCCGGACGGCTCAAAACGGGTTACCGAATGGCTAGAGGGGAATCCTGAAGATCGGATTGATAAGAAAGAAGAGAAAGAATCTGCTGCAGCGTGAGGTTCACTAAACGCAGGAGCCAATCGCCTCCTTAACGAGGCTTGATGCTTGTCGTTTCAGGCTGGAGCGCTCGGTCGAAACGACAAGCCCGGTGTCGGGAGATCTATTTTAGAAGCGCTCTTAAGCTTGCTGAGCCCTGTTTTGTGTCCCATTCTCGTGATCCATTAACTCGGGTAACAACTTCCCCTGTTAAAGGATCTTTTATCTGCAAGCTCTCGCCGTTTTTCCCCACAAATACGGTGAGGGGAAGGCTTGAAACTTGATACCGCTCTTTTGCTTCGCCGGTAGTATCGACGCCAAAGGAAAAACTTTGCCTTGTTTCTTCAAAAAACTTCTTGAGTCGTGGAAGTGAATCATCAATGGCAATGCTCATAACTTCAAATTCTTCATCTCCTAACGCCGTATGCACATTTTCTAGAATCTGTTGCTCATGTAAACAGGGAACGCACCAGGTGGCCCAAAAGTGGAGCATTACTATCTGCCCACGGTAGTCAGCTAATTTTTTTTGTTTCTTCTCCTTGAGGTCGTAAAATTGAAAATTGGGGAAACTCTGCAGAGAGAGAGCAGGGTGAGACACCGCAGTTGAGCGTGCACCACAACCGTTTACAAAGAATGCAAAAAGAAAGGTTAAGAGAAGGGAGCTTTTTTTAATCACTATCGAGAAAGGCTTAGAGTTTTATATCCAACCTGTCTTTTTGTAGCCCTTCCGTATTCATCGGTAAGGGAAACAAAAACAGGAAGGTCGTTAAACCGATCCGTTGGGAGTCGGTAAAACTCACCGATATAGTGACCAGGATCTTTTTCCTCCATCGGAATATTTTCGATCTCTCTTCCAAGGGAAAAAGAAGCCGTTTTATTTGGAGAGCCAAGGAGGAGTACTGTCAGGTAGTCGCTAGTGATCATTCCATTTGTTGCATCGCTACTTGCAGCAAAGATTGCTGGTGGTGCAGATTGTAGAAACTCCGGTCTGCTTTTTGCAAGAAGCGGTTTGGTAAGCTCTGAAACAACCTCTTCTGTAAGTTCTAAGATGATTTTACTATCGAGACCTGAGATCGGAGCGATTACGAGATCAGAAAAACCTGTAGGTCCCTTGGTAAGACCCCGTGAGTCAGAATCCTCAACGGCCCCTCGGTAGAGAGCTTTTTTGTCAGTTGCAGAAATAAGAGTTAACTCGATTCCTACCGTTTGAACTGTTTGTACCCCGTAGTAGCCACGCTCCCACCGGGTGATTTTTCCATACAGGAGGGCATCACACTGAAGAATCTTTTGACAGAGCTCTTTTGGATCTGCTGAGAAAATTTTATCGGCATTAAGTGTTAAATCACTTTTTGTAAAACCGTTATGCGAAAGCTGAGCGCTGACTAATGCTGGAAGAACAATATCGAGAGAGGATTTTGAAAGTTCTCGATGGACAAGTTTTTGGACGTACTCTTGAGGACTCTCTTTTAATTTCGAAGAAACTCCTGGAATATTATCAATAAAAAGATCGGCATCGGACTCAACTATCTTTCCTTCTTTGTTTACATAAGCAAAGGGAAGAATTGCAACACGAATTGGCTCTGCGGGGTTAAAAGTAAGCTCTTGTTGAATCTTTCTTGCACAACCGTGGAGTACGAATGAGCAAAGAACGAAGGAGAGACAAAACCACTTTGATAGAGCTCTCGTTTGTATCATTACATACTCCTTCTTAATGAAAGCTGGCTGAAATCGGAACAGATTGTGCCCCGGTATGATCAATAGCAATAATGGCATAATAGGCAGCAGCAGATTGAATCATGTCGACCCAGGAGGGTTTGGTAATCTCGGCAACTTTTTGAAATGGTCCAGCCGCGGAATCTGAACGGTACACAAGAAACTTATTAATATCGCAATTAAGAACTCCTTTTTCGCATTGGGCATCGCTTCTTTCTGACATTTGATGAGTCAGCGCTAGGCACTCAATGGTCAGACGGTTTTTTCCATCAGCACGAACAAGTTTTACTCGACCATCAAGCTCGCAGGGTTTTACGCTTTTTAGTGAAAGTTCTTTTGTGGCAGTGACTCCAAATGGAGAGCGAATTTCTACAGAAAGAGGGCCTCGAGCTGAGGCAAGATCGAAGCGGAAAATCCCACAATATCGCCCTTGGCTCTCTTCTCGAAGAGTTGAGCGGAGCCCATTATATCGAAGAAGCGCAATCTGTTGTGAAGGACCTTGAAGGCAGACCTGGTTGACTCGGGGTTTTAGTTCCTTTACTTCAACAGCGGAGATCTCGAGCGCCGTTTCCTGTTTTGCAATTGTTTGGGGTGTTAACTTTGGAAGTGCTGAAACAAGGCTTTTTATAAACCGATCAGCAAGAAAATCTTCTCTTTCGCTTGATGCGTTTCTTACCTGAGAGATGATTCCTTGAAAAACTTGTCCTGAATTAAAAACAAGCCCCCCTTTTTCTTGTTCGGTGTATTCAACCCGCGCTTTCTCAATGTTGTTCAGGTCGCTTATTTTTAATGTTCCTGAAATAGCGTTGTAGTAACCGGCAAGAAAATTATTGCGAGACACCGATTGAATATCGAGTGAAACAAACCCAGATACTCCAAAACGTTCAGAGATCTGCTTTCGCTCGATACATTTCTCGCTGCTACACATTTTGGAAGTAATTGCTTGCTCAAGCACCACATAATTATTGGCTCGTAATTCAGCAGCAAGCGCCTGATGAAGATAGTCAACACGCTCTTTTTGAATACCGCTTGGGTAGTGTGTCGGTAAGAGAGCCAGGGTAAGAGGTATTTCATTTTTAACTTCTGGTGCTAAGGTTACTTTTGGCGAGCAAGAAGAAAAGGTGAAAAGAAAGAGGAGAAAGATAAAGTTTTTTAACATGGAATTACTCAACGATAATATTTCCAGTTACGCCTTTTGGTTTTTGTTTCAAGCCATAGATGGTGTAGGGGTAGGTGCCTTTTTCATGAAAGCAAGTCGTGGCGAAATCGCGTGGACCAAAAGGTCTTGCAGATTGAATGACGCCATTTCGAACGATGGTTAAATTTGACGAAGCACAATGAGTCTTTTTTTCACCAAAATCTATTGCCAGAGTAGCGAGAGAATCTGTGGTGTCGTTAAGGAGAAAGATAATACTATCTTCTACCTTCATCGTTAGCGATGAGGGGACAATGCCACGATCGGTGAGTTTAATGATCTTATTTTCCTGAATTGGGATGTCGGTTGATTGTTTTTCCGCAGCAGAAGTGAAGCTACTCCAAGAAAGGATGATCAAAAAAATAAAGATACAATGCCGGATAAGATAAGCCATAGTGAGAATTTTTTCCTGTTTACCACTTCGTCTTTGCTAAAACAACCCACCTCTGAACTGAGGTTGTTTGTCTCAATGGGGTGGGGGGGGCGTATTATTTTGACCCAATTTGTCAATAAGTGTTAAGAGGGGAGCGTTTATTAAGTTCGTTTAATAGTCTCATTTTCTATGAAAAATTCCCTTGGAAAAGTAATTGCTTCACGAATAAAAAGTGGCGAGGTAATCGGTCTTGGTTCCGGAAGCACGGTAGAAGCCGCCCTTCTTGAGATTGGAGCGAGAATTCGTGCTGAGAAGCTTACCGTTTTTGGCGTCCCCACTTCAAGTCGTACCGCGTTACTTGCCTCTGAAGCTGGAATTACTGTCCTCTCTCCATTAACTTCAACTCCGATCGACTGGGCGTTTGATGGAGCTGATGAGGTGGATGATAATTTACAAATGATTAAAGGTCGGGGAGCCGCGATGTTGAATGAAAAAATCATCGCCAAACGTGCCGCCTCATTTGTTGTAATTGTTTCTGAAGAGAAGCTTGTAAAAATCTTAGGAACGAAATTCCCAGTGCCGATAGAAATTATTCCTGAAGCGGTATCGTTAGTACAAACTCAATTACCTGCATTGGGCGCAAAAGAGATAAAACTCAGAATGTCTACTGAAAAATATGGCCCAGTGATTACGGAGCATAATAATTTTGTTCTCGATGTTCGTTTTTCGCAGATAGGAGAAGAGTTAGAGAAGGAAATTAAAATCATCCCCGGTGTTGTTGAGAGCGGCCTGTTCTTTGGATTTAATCCAGAAGTGCTCGTTCAGCGAAAAGACGGAATCTGGGCGAGAATGCGAAAAGGTAAGGAAGTGAGGGAAATTGCTGTATAGCGCTCTCATGATCAGTTTGTGTTATGCACGTCGTCTTCGTTCTTCAGCGACGGCGAGATCAAAATACATCTGAAGGTTCAGCCAAACTTCAGGCGTAGTTTTTAATATGTCACTCAGATCGAGTGCCGTGTCGGCTGTTATTCCACGCTTGCCTTTAATGAGTTCGTTTAACTTTGCTGGGGTCCATCCAATTTTTTCCGCAAAGGCACGTTGAGAGATCCCTTTTGGAATTAAAAATTCCTCTAGTAGCATCTCACCTGGATGAATAGGATTTGATGGTCTCATTCGTGTTTCCTTAATGATAGTCAATTATTTCTACGTCCCTTACTCCATTTTCCCAACGAAAAACAATTTGCCATTGATCGTTGATACGAATGGAAAATTGTCCCTTACGGCGCCCTTTTAATCTTTCGAGACGATTACCTGGAGGAGATCGAAGATCGAGCAATGAAGCAGCTGCATTAAGGTATTGAAGTTTACGTTTTGCGATCTCTCGAAGCTCTGCTGGAAAACGTTTCGATGCACCAGTCGCTCGTTCAAAAAACAAATCTTCAGCGAGTTGGTGTTTAAACGAGCGAATCATCTGTCGCTATGTTATCATAACACGATAATCTCAGCAACAGACGAAAATAGCTATTACTCAACCGGGAATCCTAGGGATCGAGAATTGGCGGCTCCCAGGGCGGAATCTCTGTTGGACATGTTCCTTCTAGTGGATAAACCGTAAAGTTTTGCCTTCCATTTCTAGAAAAACGCAGATCTGCTGTGCAGGTTTCTTGTGAGCAGGAAGTAACACTAGGAACTCTTGCAAATCGAAGAAATGCTCTCCACCGGCAATTGTTAGTAAGCTCTTTAAATGTTGAATAAGGCAAAGTCTCTGTCTCTATTTGATGAAGAGAATACTGAGCGCAGTTTATAGAAAAAAAATGATGAAAAGGTTCTAGAAGCTCTCGGTGATACACAATAGTATCTTGCTTCCGAATCATCTGAAAAGCGGTCCAACAAAAGGGGTTTGCTGGAGAGGGGGCTACAAATGAAGCAAATCTCGTCTCTCCTGTTTCTTGTTTTTTTTCAAGCATTTCTTGTGCACGTTGGCCGCTGATATAAAAGACAATAAAAACTCCAAAAGAAAGAAGAAGCCAAATTCTTGACTGTATTTTTTGAGAAGCACTTTTAAATCCCAAAACAAACAGCGATGTAATAATAACGCTCCCAATGATGATCGTTGGTGGGACTCTGCCACTAAAAACAATCAATAGTATTCCAAGGAGTGCTGGGATTGAGGCGATGAATCTATAAAATTTTGCATTCATTAGCGAGGCTAGTGCAAGTGATAAGGTGATCCAAAGAAATGGTTCAATAATGAAAATAGTGTCTCCGTAGTACCACCGATTTACAATTGGCCAGAACGGGTGCACACCGTAGGAATTAAACCAATCCAGGGTGATATGTATAAGTCCGCCAAAAATCGAGATCAGAAGAACACTCCTCTGCGCTTTTTTATCCAGCGGTCGTCTCGTTGCCCAACAAATAACGCTCACAATTATCCAGCTAAGAACACCACAGAAGACGGCTCCAATCACTGTGTGGGTATGTCCTCGATGATGGAGGAGGTAGCCAAACGGATGAGAGAGAAGCGAAGCATAGAGAAAATCGGCATCGGGGAGATTGTTTGAGAGAATTGAAGCAGCTATCAGGGGCCGCTTCGTGCGATCACCTTTTGCCCAAGCGACACCGATTAAACTTCCTACGAGTGAATGTGTAATGTTATCCATGGAATCTCAGAAATATTACCTTGCTAAAACCATACCATTTTATATATAGCAGGGCCCCCCTGTCGTGGGGGGGGGGGGGGGGGGG
>CAZDIO010000015.1:0-6623 GCA_964505555.1 uncultured Bdellovibrionales bacterium | reverse complement strand
AGATAAGCGTTTATCGAGCCTTTTTTGAATAACACAGAGTTTCACGGAGTTCCACAGAGTTAAATTCATTAACTTTTTTTCTTCACTCTGTGAGACTCCGTGAAACTCTGTGTTAAAATACTTCTTATCTTAATGCCATTCTTCGCAGGAAACCGAGAAGAACTACTCAGAAAATAAGAATACTCAGTTAGTACTTGAGGAACGTTACCGGTTTGAGTTCTCAGGAAGTAAAGGATTTAAAGAGAAGCTTGATTCAGTAAAGAGTCTGGCTTCTGGAAGGCTTAAACCTGGAGCAACTCTTGAAGAGACACTTGAGTTACTTATGGATGAGTACCTCGAAAAGCACTCTCCTAAGAAACGGGAAGAACGACGGCAGGCTCATAAGAGGAGAGTTGCTTCTAAGAAAGTGGCACGAGTTAAGCTTGTTGGAAAAGCTCGTAAGCAGCGACGCGTTTCTGTTTCGAGACCTATTAAAGATAAGGTGCTTGTACGTGATGGCTTTCGATGCACCTTTGTTAGTCCGGATGGAATTAAGTGTAATGCAAGTAAGGGGCTTCATCTTGATCATATTACTCCTCGGGGGCTTGGGGGGAGTAATTCGTTTCAGAACTTGAGAGTACTTTGTGGGGCGCATAATAGGCTTGTTGCTGAGCAGGTGTATGGGAAAGAGTTTATGGAGAGATTTTATTGAGGGATTGAGACGTCCACACCGCGAGGACATTACAAATAGAAATCATTTGAATACTACTAACGTGTAGACATTTTTTAGGACGGGACAGAAAATTTTTAGAGCAAGTGCAGGTGCAAGGCTAAGTGTAGTGTAAGTAGAGGTCTTAAAGACGCTAAGTCTAAGGCTTCTTGAGGTTTTGATATAACGTCTTTTCTGAATTGACGACTCTTTATTCTCATAGTAGAAGTATTGCAATTACTAGCAAGGGTAGAGGGATATCACTTGTAGTCTTTATGGAGCCCACCACAGAAGGTGGCTTTCATGGCAGATAGAAGTGGCCTCAGATCTATTGAATGTGCTTAACGCACCTTCAATATTTAAGAATTTTCATACTCTACCGAAGTTCTTTATTGTTCTGTCGTGTTCTTTACTCTGAATTCATTTTTACCTTCTACTTCCGAATCAAACTACTAAACGAAATCCCTCCCGATCTTTTACAGAGGCAAAGCGCCTTGCCGCACTGCCTTTTTAATTATGGGAAGAAAGAACTGTTTCGTTTCTCTGGTATCTGACGTGCAGATTTTACGACAGAGATCCACAGAGAATATAAATGTCTCCGTGTTTCTACGCCTCTGTGGTTCCCTTAAAAATCCCTAACTTAATAGCCGGTTAGTAAAAACTAAACCCTCCTCCCTCTCAATTTTCAGCACTCCCCTAGCAGAGAAACGAAACGGTAGCGTAACCGTATACGGTAAAATTTGAGGTTCATTTTCTTACAGCGAAGGGAGTTGGAACATGAAATGGATTGTTTGCATCCGTATGGCACTAATCACTATTTATCAGTGCCTGAGGGAGCACTTCTGCGGCTACCATCGCGTGCCGAACGATCTTGACTCGGAACAACAGGCGCTGCTTGAGCTGTTTCGCCCGGCACTCCGGCGCGCACGACGCTCTGGCTTCATCCGTTGGGTTTTGATTACGGACTATACCCCAGAAGACCCGGCGACAAGCAAAGTTGTAACCTCCTTGGAGGAATATTGGGGGCAGCCTTGCGGCTTCAACACAATTGCGGTCCGAAACTATGATACCCTCGCGGTCTCATACAATGCGATGACACAACTGTTGGCGCCAAAAACGCACCTTCCTGACTGGGTGGTCGGCTATCTCAATGTGGCTCCGATCGGCGTGAAGGATTGTCGAGACGGCGGGCATTTGTTCTACGTGGTGCTCCTGTCAAACGGTCACGTCGTATTCTCACCAAACTCCGGATACAGCTTAAGTCTCCTCCTTCCCTACGCAGTAGCCATCGCGGAACTTGATTTCAAAAACGAAGCTGTTCCTCCTCCGCAAGGATATAAGGGACAGTTTCGGTCGTGGTGGTATTTCCCCCAAAGTGTTGCTCGCTTTTTGCGTGGGGATTTCAGTAAGGTCACAGCTGTTTGGACGCCCGAAGGAAATCATCATATTCCGCCAGCTCCTCCTTCAACAAGGTTTGCCGTTCCAGACAACTTCAATAACATGAAGTTGACTATGACGAGTGCTGACGCAGCAGCGCTTGGTTGGAAACCTAATGAGAAGGTGTCTGTGTTCGTTGATGATGAGAAGGTCGCTGAAGCGGTCTTCTGCAACACCTCAGGTCATCCTCTCAGCCCAGGAACTTTATCTCTCGAACCGGGGAGCGGCGTAGTTCAGGCGCGCCCTGGCGAGCCGTGCAAAGTGTATCTTGATCTGTTTCATCTTGGAGGAGGTGAGGCATTTCTAGATTGCGGAAGTCCGACTCATAGGAACACAGTAACCTTGGAACGGGTAGAATCCCCGGCGCCCACAGATGCCAATGGCCAACTGACCGCGGTAACAGTGTGATTGCCACAAATGAACTCGATCCGGAGCGCGGCGGCGGCATCGCCTCCCGCGCTCCGGATTCGTGTTCGTTTTGAATTTACAAAGGTTGGAAACGCTACCGTTTCGTAATATTTTTAAATAAGCAAAACGAAGAGCACACTATCTTATTGAATTGGCTCTTGAAGCGGCCCGATTGAAGACATCCTGACTCCGCCTCCACCACCACCGCCACTAGGGAATCGTGGACTAAGATGAAATGAAAATACCGGCTGAGTCGTTCCTGCGCCTATACCAACGATTTCGCCCAAGTCATTTACTGCTGTCGCTGCAACAAGCACCGCACCGGCGGGAGCAGGAGCACAAAGGTAGTTGTTAAGATCGGTCATTCTTCCTGCCACGTACACAAATGCGTGGCTCATTGGGTACGGTATCCCTGGAGTGACTCCGGCATCGTATCCAACACTCACCCCGTAATTATTAATATCAAGGGCATACCCCTCATGAGCTGTAGTAAGACTTCCGAGCTTATACATCTCACCATTTTTCCACATTACCGCATGACGTCCGCCATCTACCTCTACGAGAGAACCCACGGCAGTGTCGAAATTGTTTACCGCATACACCGTTGTTGACGAAACGTTTGCAGCACTAAGCGGGGTAAGGATGGTGGCGAATGTTGGATTGAGAAGATCAATACCAATCGCAGTCGTAACGTCAGGATAAAATGTACCGCCACCGTTTATCCGAGTGTTGACGATATTGGCAACTACAAAATTCTTGTGATTAATATCCGCGGCAAACGCATCGAGATTGGGCATCAGGATCGTTTTTGAGTAACTACCATCTCGTTCCTTTTTTACGAGCGCCATTTTTTGGGAAGCTCCATTTGGAACCTCTTCCCAACCCACGGCTTCGTAAAAATCATTCATGTGGGAAAGAATAAGTTTAGAGTTTCCTGGGCTTGCCCCAAAATATCTCACCACGCCGTTTTCTAAAATATAGCCCAATGAATTTTCTGTATCTTGAGTTACATATCCAGAAACTCCTCCATGACGGTTCACCGAACTTGCGACGTTTTCTGCTGGTGAGATCTGCTCACCGATATTAATCGTGCTCCCTCCCTGAATCAAAAATGAAGCCATTGGGTTAGAGAGGGTCACTCCGGTGATTGTCGACTGGGAACTAATGTCGTGAGCGAGTTTGTTTGGATAAATCTGTCTTAAATTATAACAGGAGGGACGTATTGGATAGACCATTTCTTGCGCTTCGGCTTGACCGAGCTGAAGTCCTGGCGAAAGGAGAAGAGTAAATAATAAACCATTCCAGGATTTTTTTGAATTCTCTACGTTATACTTCTTTTTCATAGAACTTTCTCCATCTTCAACGCACCTCTCCAAGAGATGGTTGATTTGATTCTAAAAATGTTTGTATCTTTGTGCTCTGTGTCCGTTCACTCTCCTTACATTCACTTTTCGTGCCAACGAATTACCGGACTAAAGAAAACTTGGTTCCTAAATATTCGGTCACACGGTAGTTGATATTTGTCCGTTCGATAATAACAAAAACCGCTTATTACTTTCGCGTTCTCACCTCAGGGAGTACGGATCTGTTGGAGTTTAGTGCTATCAGGAGGCATCAGAAATGGCGGGAAGAAAGAGGTCGAAAGTCGTTTATCTTAACTCTGTGGATCTCTGTGAAACTCTGTGTTCAAATATCTTTACCTTAACCACCATCAGAACCATCTCCCACCTCTTTCGGAAAAACCAGACAAATTGCCGATCTTAAAAATCCTCTAAAAACAGCGTAAAAAACGTACTTCATTTTAACAAATACTTGCGGTAACCTTGCACCGTCATCACGTTAATTTTTCAGAGGAACCATGATTAAAAAATCATCAAAAAAACCTTTGCACCGTTCAATATTCATCCTCTTGGTAATTACCTGCCTCCTTGCATGCGCCACAGACAAAAAGCCGTCGCCAGGAGACTTACCACTTTCAAACGGTGAAAACTTCAATCTTGGAGATCATTCCTTTCCGATCTCGACCTCTTCTTCAGAAGCTCAAAGCGCTTTTGACCGGGGTCTTACCCTTTCGTATGCCTTTAGTCATGCCGCCGCGGAGCGGGAATTTCGGCGTGCTGCTGAACTTGACCCGAAAGCTCCGATGCCGTGGTGGGGAGTTGCGCTTGTAAATGGTCCACACATCAACTATCCATTGGTTCCAGAGAATAAAGCAAAAACTGCATGGGAGGCTCTGGGTCAGGCAACAAAACGTCTTTCAAACGCAAACGCACTTGAGAAAGATCTGATTCATGCCCTCTCTACTCGTTACGTAGAGCATCAAGGGGAAGACCGCTCAAAGCTTGACCAAGCGTATGCTCAGGCGATGAAAACATTATGGTTTCGCTACCCTAAAAATGCCGATATCGGAACTTTTTATGCCGAAGCTTTGATGGATCTTCATCCATGGGATTTATATAATAAGGACGGATCCTCAAAAGCTTGGACACCGGAGATCGTCAACACACTTGAGCAGGCGATCTCACTAAACAACAATCACCCTGGCGCCAACCATCTTTATATCCATGCGGTAGAGGGGTCTACATCTCCCGAGCGAGCTGTTCGTTCGGCCGATCTTCTTCAGACCCTTGTTCCTGGAGCAGGACATCTGGTTCATATGCCGGCTCATATCTATCTTCGTGTCGGACGATGGGAGGATGCTGCAAAAGCAAATGAACAGGCGATCCTTGCCGACGAGGAATTTAGAAAATCAAACTCGAAGCCTGGTTTTTACGCAATTTACATGACCCATAACCAACATTTTCTCTCCTTTGTTTACATGATGCAAGGAAAGCGAGAAGCCGCCCTAAAATCAACTCGCGAGATGCTTGCTGCGATTCCACCGGAGTTCTTACGAGACTACGGTCCCATTGCTGACGGCTTTATGGCGGTGGAGTACGAGGTCTTAATGCGTTTTGGAGAATGGAATCAGATTCTTTCAAAGCCAGAACCTCCAAAAGATCGTCCTCTTGCTTATGCTCTTTGGCGTTTTACCCGAGTTTCTGCTTTCACCGCGCTTGATCGCTTTGCTGAAGCAAAAGAGGAGCGTAAAAAGTTTCTTGCAGCAACAAATCAAGTTCCTAAAGAAGCAACGTTTGGAAACAATTCCGCACACACACTTCTTAAAATTGCGCTTCACGTAATGGACGGGGAAATAGCCGCCAGAGAAAATCAATTTGACAAAGCTATTTCATCCCTTCAACAGGCAAAGCAAATTGAAGACTCTCTTCTCTATGACGAACCCCCTGATTGGATTCTCCCCGTTCGGCACACCCTTGGGGCGACCCTCCTTCGAGCTGGCAAGTATGCTCAAGCAGAAAATGTTTACCGGGAAGACTTAAAGAAGTTCCCCGGAAACGGTTGGTCACTATACGGTTTAGGCCGCGCACTAGCGCTCCAAAAACGAACGAGCGAAATGGCTACCATAGAAGAGGAGTTTCGAAAGGCTTGGGCAGGAGCTGATACTACGATTAATGCCTCGTGCCTTTGTCAAGAAGGGGTGTAAGAAAATAGATTATTCCAGCTAACTTCAAAACCAGTTAACTAAATAGCTGCTCCTTATTGTCGTATTCCTTTATGGCATAAGTTATAGCATTATTCTGTTATGGCAAATCAGCGAAAAATAACGGTCTCTATTCCCGAAAACTTATTAAAAGAGGCTCAACTCTCTACGAATGAGGGCATTACGGCAACAGTACGAAGAGGTCTCCAGCTACTTGTCACAAGCAGTGCTTATAAAAAACTTCGTAAGCTTCGTGGTAAAGTAAAGTTTTCACTTGATATTGATAAACTTCGTGAGCATCAAGAATGATTACGCTTGATACGAGCTCAACGAGCCTTCTGTAACAAAAACAATTGGGAAAGGAAAAAAATCTAACTCACTGATATTCATAAGCACCAATGAGAAGTTTCGTATTTTCACCGCATGCATCGAAAAAACCTTGTCACTAAAGTGTAAAAGTAAGAACGTCCAACAAATTCGCTCCATTTCTGTCGTTGCGAGCGAAGCGAAGCAATCTCGATCCTCATTGGTAAAATGAGATTGCTTCGC
>CAZDIO010000014.1:0-2099 GCA_964505555.1 uncultured Bdellovibrionales bacterium | reverse complement strand
AGCGAAGCGAAGCAATCTCGAATTACTTAGATAGTTCGAGATTGCTTCGCTTCGCTCGCAACGACAGGGAGGAAACATCATTTTGTTAGAGGCTCGCTCTAAGTCTAAAACTTCTTGAAGTTTTGGCACAGCGCCTAGGTTTTTTCTCGCAACTCTAAGCTTGTTTGCTAGGAGTTTTTTCTAGGGTTGCGATTTTAAGATGTAATCGGGAGATATTTCTCGATGCGTTTTTACGATGGAGAACACCTTGGATGTGAGCTTTATCAAGGAGTCTTGTTGCGGATTTTGCCGCCTCTTTTGCTTCCTTAATTGCGCCAGACTGGGCAAGCTGTACGGCACGCTTTATAACCGTACGAAGTTCAGACTTCACACCTTTATTCTTGGTGCGGTTTCGTAAACTTTGACGGTGTCTCTTCTTTGCAGATTTAATGTTCGCCATACCTTAAGCTCTTAAATAGTTCTCAATTGCTAACAAGCGGGGAAGTCTACTCTAAACAGATCCAAATGTAAATGGTAGGAAGTTAATGGTTTTATTAGGTGAAATCACCACGTTGGAGATTAAATGGGGATTTGTCAGGTAGAGTTAATTCCCAAGAGAGAAACTGAAATTATCTCCGCCACTGTTGCCTTTTGTTACGGATTTCCATTCCTGCTCCTCTTTAGCCTTTTTATCACCGCACTCTCGAGAGCCTTTATGTTTTCCGGTTGAGCATGAAATGATCCCTTGCTCACTACTTGCAGAACCAACAGAGAACCACATCAAGCCACCAATAACGCTGACAAAAAGAATAGTTCCAGAGACGACCCATTTTTCGAGCTTCTTTTGCTGAAGCCTTGCTTGCTCTAAAGATTGGCTTCGTATACTGGCTGCATCCTTTGCTTTCTCATCAGGAGAGCTAGTAGTTTTTTGTTTGCTTGATTCTTCTGTGGTTCCTTCCATCGAAGCTCCTCTCGGGGGTAATAACCATATATCGGCAAATACGTACTATGACTAAAGGCCCTCTTTAGAGAGCTTTGCTTTAGCTTCCTGCCAAGCACCTTCCATCTCTTCTTCTGTGAGCTTATTAAGCGGGCGAGAGAGAGCATTTTCCATCTCCAAAAAGCGCTCTTTAAACCGTTTACAAGAGAGACGGAGAGCATCCTCTGCGGAGATATTGTGCCACCGAGAAAGCTGACAGAGAGCAAAAAGCAGGTCCCCTACTTCATGAATGAGCTCTTTACTTCCTTTTCCTTGGGCATCGCTAAACGCTTCTAGGAGCTCTTTTTTCTCCTCTTCTACCTTTTCCCAAACCCCCTGAGGATGCTTCCAATCAAAGCCGATGGAGGCTGCCTTTTCTCCTAATCGTTGCGCCTGAACAAGTGCTGGCATCGCTGAGGGCACAGAAGAGAGGATAGTTGTTCCGGTCAGCTTTCTCTCTGCAGATTTAATCTGACCCCAGTTTTTCTGCACCTCGGCAGAGTTTTTTACCTCGACATCACCAAATACGTGAGGATGTCGTGTAATCATTTTTTCAGTAATTGAAGTAAGAACATCTGTAATCGTAAAAGCGCCTCGGTCTGCTGCAATCTGAGAATGAAGCATTACCTGAAGGAGTACGTCGCCTAATTCTTTTTTTAGCTCCTCTTCATCATTTTCTTCAATCGCTTGAAGAAGCTCATAGGCTTCTTCAATGAGATAATCTTTAATTGAGTGGTGAGTTTGCTCTCGATCCCAGGGACAACCGGAGATGGGATCGCGAAGAGCTTTAATCAGCGCAACAAATTCAGTAAATGCTTCTTCGGCGTTTTTCAAAGATTTTTTCCAGGGTTATTTCTTGATGGCAGGTTAACATACCCCTCGATAACGTTCCAATCTTAGACCCCCAATCAAAGGCTCTAAAAGTTTTTATACACTACCTCAGACTTTCACTTAGACCTCTACTTAACCTAAACTTAGCCTTGCTCTTGCACTTGCTCTAATGTCTCGTCCTGAAATCTGTCCACAAGGTTGCATATTAAATAGAAACTGGGAAAAAGGCTATTATGAGCGGAAGTGGTTGGGAAATCAGTCCCCCCTAGGGGGGACAAAAAATGTCCGCTAGGTTTTGTTTGTTTTGCTG
>CAZDIO010000013.1:0-7981 GCA_964505555.1 uncultured Bdellovibrionales bacterium | reverse complement strand
CACCACACACCCCCTCCCCCCATGGCTCCCCCCCCCCCCCCACGACAGGGAAACGGTTCCTTGCTATATTAAAAGTGGAACTCTTCTAGGAGATAATTAACGCTTATTTGCAGCGAGAATGATTTTTCGGAGACGGATGTTTTTTGGAGTTATCTCTACCATCTCATCTTCGCGAATAAATTCGATTGCTTTTTCGATCGTCATCGGTGTTACTGGAGTCAAAAGAACGTTCTCATCCTTTCCGGCAGCACGGATATTGGTAAGCTTCTTTTCACGACAGACATTGACATTTAGGTCGTTTTCACGATTATGCTCACCAACGATCATTCCTTCATAAACCTTATCCCCGGGTTGGACCAAGAGAGTCCCACGAGGTTCAAGATGAAAGATGGCATAGGGGATTGCTTCTCCCTGTCGGTCTGCCACCAAGGAGCCGGTCTTTCGTGAATCAATATCTCCTCGATGTTCTTCGTAAGAGGCAAGAAAGGTATTTAAGATTCCGGTGCCTCGTGTATCCGTGAGGAACTCTCCTCGATATCCAATGAGTCCTCGTGTGGGAACTAGAAATTCCACTCGCACACGCCCACTTCCGTGATTAACGAGGTTCAGCATTCGCCCTTTTCGAAAAGAGAGCTTTTCGGTAACCACACCCAGGAATTTCTCTTCGCAATCAATAAATACGTGCTCAATCGGCTCAAGTTTTTTGCCGTCGACCTCTTTAAAGATAATCTGTGGCTGCTTGACGCTAAATTCATACCCTTCGCGGCGCATTGTTTCGATGAGAATCGCCATCTGAAACTCGCCTCGACCTTTTACAACAAAGCTATCTTGCTCGCCCATGCTTTCGACACGAAGCGCTACGTTAAGCAACGTCTCCTTCGTCAGCCTCTCAGCAAGCCTTGTTGACTGTACATATTTTCCTTCAAGCCCTGAAAATGGAGAGGAATTTACAAGAAACGTCATCGAGATCGTTGGTTCATCGATGTGAATTCGCTTTAGAGCAATAGGGTTTTCCTTACTACAGATCGTATCACCGATCTCCACCCCTTCAACGCCGGCAAGAATCACAACATCTCCCTGCTTTGCTTCCTCAATGGGTTCCAATCGTAAGCCTGTATAGGCTTGAACAGAAGAGACACGAAAAGCAGTCGGTTGTCCGCTGCGACCGATGCAAACGAGGTTGTCCTTTTTTGTAGCACTTCCGTTTACTACTCTCCCAATCGCTAAACGACCAAGATAATCAGAGTATGAAAGGTTTGATACAAGAAGTTGAAATGGTTTTTCGGTATCGTAGTGTGGAGGAGGAATCTCCTTGATAATGGTGTCAAAGAGCACGGTGAGACTCTCGCTTGGCTCGTCTAAACTACGCTGAGCCTTTCCTTCTCTTCCAATGGCATAGATATAGGGAAATTCAATCTGTTCCTCGGTGGCATCAAGATCAATAAACAGATCGTAGATCTCATCGAGTACTTCCTTGGGTCGAGCGTCTTTACGATCGATTTTATTGATAACCACAATAATTTTTAGTTTTCCCTCAAGCGCCTTTTTTAAGACATAGCGTGTTTGGGGGAGGGGGCCTTCTGAGGCATCGACTAAGAGGATGGCCCCATCAACCATCTGTAATGCACGTTCAACCTCTCCACCGAAGTCGGCGTGTCCCGGAGTATCAACGATGTTAATTTTTATTCCCTGATAGGACACAGCGCAGTTTTTTGCAGCGATCGTTATTCCTCGCTCGCGCTCAAGTTCCATGCTGTCCATTACCCGGTCTGACATCTCTGCATCGACGCGAAAGGTGCCGCTTTCTCGTAGCATGAAGTCTACAAGGGTGGTCTTCCCATGATCCACGTGGGCGATGATCGCGATGTTTCGAATCTGAGGATTGGTTTGGATATTTTTCATACTGTTTTCAAAGTGTGCGAGTGTGACACAAAGAGTCAATCGAGGCAAGGGAGAACGGACAAGACCTAGGTGCTAAAAACTAAGCACTTTTAGAGAGCTCTAGAGCGCTTCTTAAAGTGAAGATGAGTTAAAGAGAAGAGGAAGTCTCATGAAAAGGGAGGGTATGCCCTTGTCGTGGTTGAGCAAGATGCTCAGTAAGAATAGTAATAAGTTGCTCCGTTCGAGCTTGCTCGGTGTAATGACTAAGGAACCGGGCTCTTCCAGCCTGAGCAATGGTTTCTGCCTCTTTCGGGTGACAAAGATAGTAGTAAATACGCTCTTCGCATTGAGCTAAATTTTGAAAGGTAATCACCTCTTTCCCCTCTTCAAGAAAAGCAGGAAGGGTGCAATTTTCATGGGCAAGAAGCAGGGTGCCGCAACCAATAACCTCAAGGGCATCTCTCCGATCACTGGGTTCGTCTCCACTATCAAAGAGAAGAGTCATTCTTGAATTTTTAAGCACCTCGCGGAGCGCTCTTTGATGGGGGGGGGGATTCCACGTTTGAAGTGGAAACTTGCGGCCAATAGATTCCAGGTAAGAGGTAGTGTCTCGTTTTCTTGATGCCAGTGATCCTATAAAAGATAGTTCGATCGTTCGAGCAGCAAAGGAGCGACTTTCGATCTCCTTGAGAGGATCTATTTCAAAAACATCGGGCAGAGAGTAGACAGCGTGCCCAGATCTTTTTAGCGATTCAGAAAAAGTGGGATCGGAAGATATAATGAGATCGAATAAATGAGAGCAGGGAGGGTTATTTTTTGAAACTTCCCCAACAAGAAGTTTTAGATGTGGACGGATCGATCGCAAAAACTCTTCTGGGAGCACTTCGAGATTACTACAGTAGACAACCTCGGGTTGTTTTGTGCGGATCTGTTGAGAGATCGCTTCAAGGGAGGATTTTTGCCCATCAACAGGAACAAGAAGATGTTCACTTCTCCACCCCAAACCGCTGAGGGTGTATTTTAGGGAACTGACATTGGTGTCGGTGTTTGTATGTATAAAAATGCATAGCGGGCTCGATCCGAAATTATCCGACTTT
This sequence comes from uncultured Bdellovibrionales bacterium, assembly GCA_964505555.1. GTDB lineage: Bacteria > Bdellovibrionota_C > UBA2361 > SZUA-149 > CAZDIO01 > CAZDIO01. Next base: position 5,003 of record CAZDIO010000013.1, on the reverse strand, counting down.
TCTTGAGGGCCATTTGTAGACGGCACCTTGGGGGAGGTTTGAGCGCTGTGGAGGGAGTGAGCTGCTTCGAGAGGTTTTTTAGTTAAACGGCGAGCAAGGACTTCTTCGTAGATCTGATAGAGTTTTGTGTTGATATCGTTTGATGGAGAGCTTCTTACTCCATCCCATGTTTGAAGGCTGTTCATCCCCTCACAACAAACCACCTTTGATCGCATTGTCTCAGGAAGCGCTTGAGAAAGTAAGCGTTGTTCCTCTTTGCTAGAGGCAATGAGTGCATCGGCATGTATCAGCGGCCAATTCGTTTGTGGTGGGGTGCTGTATGGTTCGGAAGAGAAAGAAGGCTCTCTTTGTAATGAGGTGATGACAAAGGGAACTCCTTCAGCAAGCGCTCTTTTCCCATAGCGTTCAGTGTCTTTTGAGGTGCTTATGGGGACATTGCTTTCAAAGATATGCACCAGGTCATAGAGAGCAAGAGGGAGGTTTTCGTTATTACTAAACTCAACAACAACACCACATTGACGAAGTAACGCAGCGATCTGTTGAAGAGATTGGGCATGGGAGGTCTGTGTCCCAGATGGGGTTGTGCAGTCTCGAAATAAAATTCGTTGAATGCGATAGGTGGGTTGGATAGTTTGATTCTTTGAAAGAGGTTCAGAAAGAGCGCGAGTATGATTTTGACCCTGGAAAATTAATCCAGAGAGGCTCTGATAGAGAGTGAGTATTTTTTGTAATTGATTTTTCCAAGAATAGGTCTTTGCCCAGAGGCGAGCATTCTTTCTTAATGTGGAGTTTAACTGTTTGTTACTTATGACCAGTAAGAGCGCAAGGGGCAGAGGGAAATTCTTTGTCACTCGAAACACCACGTCTCGAAACCGTGCAAACCGGGGAACGGCAGAGGTGATCACTGCAGCGCCGCATCCTAAAGCAAGACAGAGCGAGCCAGAGGCTTCATATTCTTCAGAGGAGTGTCCTACAAAGACGGTATCTGCAGCATGAAGATAAAAGGTTACTTCTTCTTCAGAGATAAAACCTTCTCGAAAATGAACGCGGTCAGTTAAGTGGTTTGCGGTGACGAAATCTTTTAGGGATTGCAAATAGAGAAATGACTCTTTGTTTCCAGGATGAGGGCCACCAACAACGTAGAGATGCAGATCTTGTTGATTGTCACGTAAGGTTTTTATTGCCAGTAAAACCTCATCAATCTTTTTATGGGGCTCTACAAACCCAAAGACGACAACGACTCGTTGTTCGTTTGGAATTTGAAGCTGTTTTCGGGCAGAGAAAAAATCAGAGGAATTGATCTCTTCAACGCCATGCTCAAGCACATAGACCTGATCTTCTCTGGCCCCGTTTGCCATCACATCAAGAGTGTTTTCAGGAAGATGAACGATGATCTGGTCAACCGCGGCGATGAGTTGCTGAAGTCGGAGATCGTATGAAGAGGGATTATGAATGTGGGCGATGACTTTTAAACCCCGTCCCCGCCACTTTGAAAGAAGCGGAGCAAAGGTCTTCATATTAAAAAAAACAAACTGACAATTTAGGTGAAGAACGCCGATATCTTCTTTTTCTAGTTGCGCATCAATTCTTGAATAATCATCAGACAACTGGTTCCACGATCGGTGCACATTGGGTTCATCAGAGCGGATCCGTTGACTGAGCGGGACATCTTCTGCAAGGACAATAAAGTCCTCTTCGTTGAGGTGGCGGGTGAGGTAGCTTAGATACGTCGCCAGTCCGCAACACTGATTGTAAGAAGAGAGAAATGCGATTTTTTTCTTCATCGTAACTGGAGAATTAAGTCGAGAGAACTATTGTGTTTTTTGATGATGAAAAGCGAGATATCGGTGCAAAACCGTAAATTTCATCATAAATCACATTCAGCTGCATCCTCCCTAAAAGCCCGAGAATCTTACTAAAGTATCTGGGCATCGAAAAATTTGGTGCTTTTTGCAAGAAGACCAGGATCTTGTCCTAGAAAATGAGAAAAATTGACCTCACTCAGGGTAATGAAAACGTATAACGTCGATAACGATGGAGAGGATTGTTTGTTTGGAGATCTCCACAATGCTTGTATCCATGCGACCGCTCAAGGCCTGCGACACAAAACTCCTTCTGCAGATCTTTCTTTGACGGTGGGAATTGATGCGCGAGTATTGAGTTTTGGCCCTTCGATGGAGCGGGGAATCGGAGCATATACCCGATATCATCTCACAGAGATTTTCTCTCAGAAGCCCGATTGGAAATTTGTTTTATTTCTAGAGGAGTTTTTTAACGATGAACTTCTCTCTACCTTTCTTTCCTACCCAAATGTAAGCTGGTGCCTCTTTGATGACCCAAACCAGCCTCAGGTAGATATCTTTCATATTCCTGATCCGATGAGCATGATCGGGGGGTATGATTCGCCGTTTAGAATGGCGCCAAAAGTTCCTCTCTCGGTAACTTTTTATGATCTCATTCCCTTGGCGATGCGGAACTATCACTACGATGCCTGGTCACTTCTTGCCAAAGTCGCCTTTCAAAAGCGTTTGAAGTGCTTAGAGCAACCAGGGGTGTTGACCTTAACGATTTCAGAGTTTACCAAAACTGACTTGCTTAAGTATTGTTCCATTCCCCCGACGCAGATTTTACCGATTATGGCGGGGCTCAATTACGTCGCAGAAAGTTCAAAACCTTCTCGGCCCGGAGAGGTTGAGCAGATGTTAAGTAAATATGGCATTTGTGCTCCGTTTTTTCTGATAGTGGGTGCGCTCGATCAGCACAAAAATTTCCCCACCGCAGCTCAGGCATTTTCGATTGCAAAAGAACATCATCCGATGAAGTTAGTTGTGGTTGGTGGGAATGCGGATCCTTTTAAGCAGATGTATCGCCGCGCTCTTGAAGAACAGGGGATGACCGATGTAATTTTTACCGGATTTGTGGAAAATGAAGAGCTCGTTTCACTTTATAGTGCCGCTAGTGCGCTCTTGGTTCCTTCTCGATATGAGGGGTTTGGTTTTCCTGCACTAGAAGCAATGGCCAGAGGTTGTCCGGTGATTGCAAGTAATGTCACCTCACTTCCTGAAATTATTGGCGATGCGGGGATGCTTGTTGATCCGGATGATGTTCAAGGATGGGCACAGTCCATGTTGACCTTAGTGCGGGAGCAAGGTTTACGGGGACAGTTTATTGAACGAGGAAAAAAGCGGGCAGAGCAGTTTAGTTGGAAAATGACGGCTGAAAAAACGACCTCTGCCTGGTTAAATTTTCTTGGGAAAAATAGTCACACCAAACAGGCTTTAAGTAGCAGTCCCTCCCCTTGGTAAAAGTTCATGATCCGAGAGCCATTATCGATCCTTGTCTTTAACCAAAAATGGTTTGTAGAGGAGCTACGAGCGCTTGGCCACCGTGTTGTTACCGTGGGGGGAACGGATTGGGATTGTGATATCGTTGCAAAAAAAGTCCCGATCTCCTTACCAGAGATCTTAAAAAACCTTCCTCGCGGGTTTTATCCAGATCGACTTATCTATTTTGATGATAGCCGACCCTTTCACTCTACGGGCTTTGAAGAGGTTGAATTTCCCACACTTTTTTATTCTGTGGATTCGCACCATCATGTGTGGTGGCATAAACATCTTGCGAAGGTGTTTGATAAGACCCTTGTTGCACAGCGGAGATATGTAGCGGATTTTGAAAATTTTGGCTGTGATGTTTCTTGGTTTCCGGTATGGGCCACAAAGATATTTGAGCCAGCAAATGTAAAAACAATTCCAATTAGTTTTCGGGGAACCCTGGATGAAAAACTCCATCCCGATCGAAAAGCGTTTTTTTCACGATTAGCTAAATATTTTGAAGTCGATGTCGCTAGTGGTCCGTATGAAGAGGTGTATGCACACTCACAGATCGTAATGAATGAAGCGGTAAAAGACGATCTTAATTTTAGAGTATTTGAAGCGATGATGGGGGGAGCGCTGCTCATTACACCGCACGATTCGACGGGGCTTACCGAACTTTTTGAACCAGGTGGTGAGCTTGTTACCTACGAACGGGGAAACGAGAAGGATGCTGCAGAAAAGATTCGTTACTATCTTGATCGTCCTGAGGAACGAGAAAAGATTGCAAAACGTGGTCGAGAGAAGGTGCTTCTTAAGCACACAAACATGGAGCGCGCGAGAGCGTTAGAAAAGCACCTCTCTGAGCTCTCTTGTACTTCTCGAGAGGATAAATACTCCCAGCTGGCGGTAACGTATCTTGCAACCTCAAAATCATGTCGATCAAACTCCCCATCGTTGGGTCGTAAGTTTCTAAATATTGCTGTTCAGTGCTTTTTTGAATCTCTAAAAAATGATCTTACGCGAAATGATAACTTCGAACTCCATGTGATGTACTGTAAGCAGATGCTGGAAGACGATGCGCAGTCTACGGATGCAGCTACGAAGTTTCTTCATCAGCTATATCAAGCAAGTGCTGGAAATACGTTCTTTGCAGTGGCGCTCATCGATGACCTTCTTACAAAACAGAGAAGAGAAGAAGCGCTCGAGGTTGCCACAGCGGTCTCTGCGGATCCTCAGCAACTTGTCAGCAAAGCCCCCGAGATTATAGGGAACCTGATGCAAACAGTTTTTGGAATCGAAGGAAGGTCTCCTAGGGTTTAGGAGAAGAGAGGGGGGACTCCACCTGGGAGATAAACTCTTTTGGAAGGGTCGTTTCAAAATTATAAGAGATCGGTGTTATAGAGATTAATCCTTGCTCTAACGCTTCTACATCACGAACTTTTTTTACGTCTGAAGTTGATAGGGAGCTCCTACGAGGGGTTTCAAAAACAGCGTTTTGCATCTTATGGGTAAAACGATAATTTCCCTTCTCAATAAAAAGCTTTTCAAAATGTGCCTCCATTAATCCGGTGATCGCACACTTGCTGCTGGGAGAGACGTCCCAGGGAAGATTTACAGAGAAGATATCTGCTGCCATCCAGAAATGTGCGGCGATCAGTTTTGAAATTACCACAACCGCTGCTTCTGCCA
>CAZDIO010000012.1:0-24295 GCA_964505555.1 uncultured Bdellovibrionales bacterium | reverse complement strand
AGCGAAGCGAAGCAATCTCGGATTGTTTTAGCAGCTACGAGATTGCTTCGCTTCGCTCGCAACGACAGAGTCGATTTCTCATCCGTCTAGAATGGCTCTAGGATCCCGTTCGTCGCACAGCGAGTTGAGGTTTCTTTCCTTCGGACTGAATGAGCGTGACCTGCCACTTTGCTGGAGGAGGTTGATCCACTGCGGAGCCAGAAGCAAGGAGGAGATATCCACCAATCTTTGTCTTCCCCTCCTCGCTGAGATTCACGGTGCCAGAGAGGTTTATGCTTTTTGTTTCACCAGTAGGAGAAAGGGTGAGGGGACCTTGGGCATTGAAGGTTCCCAGTGGGGAGTGGAGTTCCAATTTCTTTACCTGGAACTGACCAGAGCCCCCTTCCAGGGTGAATGCACCATCGATATTTTCAAACGCTGGGAGCAGTTCTCCCCCTTGAGGAAGTTTAAAAGCCCCACTTTTTAAACTTGCTTCGACTACAAGTTTTTCTACTCCGTTAATATTAGTGATGGGCTCTGCGAGGATACTTTTTCCATCAAAAGTTACCACACCTTTTATGCCGTAGAGAAAGGCGGCAGGATATCTCTCGAGAGTAATTTTTCCAGAACAATCGAAACTAGAACGACCACCAAAGAGGGATCTTTTTAGATGTGAAACGATCTCTCCATCATAACCAAAGAGCGTGCTACGGAGTTCTACATTCAACAATAAAAGAGCAAGAGGGGAAAAGCGGAACTCTCCGCGTTCAAACTGAAAAGGAATTGGAAAGATAGTTCGTGAAGGAATCGCTCCCGCAATGCCAGTGGCAGAAAATGTTCCAGGAAATTCAATCTGTAAATTTTCGAGGGATAAAAGCACTTTATTTGATCGTGCTTGTTGCTCAATGAATGCCTTAACGTCGTTACTGTAGAGATGATAAGGAAAATAGATAACGGCAAAAACGACAAAACAGAGGGAAATAAAAAAGAATCTACCGGAGAGGAGTTTTTTCACAGTTGTCGCTGTTATAAAATACGATTCAAAACTTCTTACCCAGTAGACTTCTCTTCTCTCTCTCCATCACCTTGCCTTTTCCCAACACTTGTCAGCTCTAAGGTGGCTTGAAATTCACCAGCCTTAAATGAAGATTTTGCGAGATCTACTTTGCTCAAAAAGAGCGGAGTTTTTCCTCGCTCAAGGTGGTAGAGAAGTTTTACCAGCTGGTCAAGATTAAGCGCATCGATTTTTAATGAAAAATCTTGACGCTGATAATCGGCACCAAGCGCCTCAGGTTCGCTCGCTCTCTTTAAGAGGTAATTATCGTTTCCTAAACTGTCCTTAACGATTCGATCAACCTCCTCATACACCTGTTGGAAGGTAAGCTGGAGTTCTTGAAACGTTGATTGTACGGATTTAAGACGTTCATCGAGCTGACGGTACTTCTTTACATGTTCCATGGTGTCTTGAAGCTGCACCCTTCTTACGTTTATCTGACGTTTGTTCTCATCGACATAGTCAAAAACAGCTAGAACGGGCATGGTAAGAAAATAGAGGCTCAAAAAGCACCCCACTATGGCAATCAGTGTTTTCTCACTACGCTTGAGTGACGAAAACCAAGTGACAACTTTTTTTAAATAAAGTTTCCTACTCATCACAAGAAAAACTAATTTCTGCTTTAAATTTCACGCGAGATGTTCCAGGAACACGCTCGCCGGGATCAACTTGAACCTTACAAAAGCGATCTTTTTGCTTCTCTAAAGCACCTTGGAGTCTTCCTACGGCGGGAGTTGAGCTTACCGATCCTTGCATCTGGATGCTTGTGAGTCGTAATCGTAACGAATCAACGGTAATATCAAGATCTTCTCCGAGGAGTTCAGAGAGTGCTTTGAGAGATTCTAATGGAGAAAGAGAAGAGAGAGAGCCAAGGCCACGAAGTTGTTGCTCAAGCTTCCCTACTTCTTCTTTAAGAAATTCAACTTCTCCTTGTTGAGGAATGTTTGCTGTTGGAAACACACGCCGAACTTCAGATTGGATACGATCATCGATCTGGGTAAGAGTAGAGCGTGAGGCAAAGAATACACTTCCTACCCAGAGCAAAAAGGCAACACTTAAAAATGTAAAGCTAGCCCACTCTTCACGAAGTGCGGCAATAAGATTTCCCCAGATCGGTCGATACGCAAAGCGGCCCTGGCGGTAATTAATCAATTGAGTAGCATGGGGTTTTGCAAGCTCACTTGCAAAAAGCCCAACTGCCCATACGATATCGTTGGCTGAAATATCGAGAGAGCTGTCCATGGAGACATAAGAAGAGATATCAAGCATCTCTACGGGGCGTCCTAAAAACTTAGCCACTTGTGCAAGAAGATCTTGTTGCCCGACAAGATAGATTTTCTCAAATGTCTCATGAGCACTCCGTTCAATGTGTGCAAGCGAACAACGAATGTCTTTAGAAAGAGCTTGGAGATCCTCTCCATTACCCTCGATCGTAAGTTCACGAAGATGTTTTAGTTCGTTTTGGACAAAGAGCGCTAGAGAGCAATGGTTGTCATCTAATAAGAGAATACCAAAAGACCCGGTGAGATAGCTCGGACAGAGCTTCGCTAATGCGGTGAGTGCAGAAGAATAGGAAGTGAGCATTTTGGGATCTATTCCCAGTTGTGAAAAGACACTCAGCGCACTGGAAACATCTTCTGAAGGCACAAGGGAGGCAAGATACTCATATTGGTTGTTTTCCTTTTGCCCAAGAGAGACTGCATCGACAATAAAATTATCAATTTCAAAAGGAAGGAGATCTTGAACCTGCAAGGGTAAGATCTTTTCGACTTTTTTTGGATCATGGAAAGGAAGATCGATATTTTCAAAAAGCATTCTCCTTGAGGGAAGCACCGCAAGCGCGCGATCAATGTCAAGTTCAAGGAGTTCTTCGAGTGAGGGATGATCGGTGATGACTTTTTCGAGAGTGCTTGTAATGGGAGTGTCAAAAGGAGGCTCTTGATGGGGAAGTGGGGAAAGGGGATCTAAATGTAGGTGACCATTGTTTTCTGAGGGAGAAGTTCCATTGGTTGAAAGATTGCCATTCAGTGGTAAGGGGAACTTATTAAAAGCAAGGATCTGGATCGCTCCCGGTGAAGTAGTTTCTCCCGTGACCACTTCGAGAAAGTTTGTAGAGAGATTTAATGCAACTAACACAGCCATAGTAAAAGCACCGACAAAAGACCACCTTTTTCCAAGGTTTTATCACCTGCTTACTGCTTCAGCAAGGGTCATCCTGAAGGGTTACTTGGTTGGCGAGAGGAGCGTTTGCGGTTTAGCGAGATAGCGGTTTTGTATGTTTCAATCTTTCCCCCATCACCGCGCACTTTAAGTGTTATGGAAACTGCAAAGGGAACTATTGGCCCGGTCCATTCATCTTGCCAGGAGTCCTGACTAAAATAGCGAATATTAAAAGAGACAACGTTTTCAGCGATAGGCCAGCTAATCTTGCGTTTCTTTGCCGTGTTCTCATCTTTAACTCCCCAGGGGATCTCTTCTCGTACGAGGATGTAATTTTTATATTCATCCTCAGGGTCTTTTCTCTCGCTATCTTCCTTTAAGGTGTAGAGAATCTCTACCACGCCCTGATTTCCTGAGGTGATATCAGAAACACTTTCGGTAATAAACTGGATGGAATCCAGCGCTGATTTTCCTGATTCCTGATTTTTCCCAATCACTGATGGTTGCCCGGTGGCAAAGAGGGAGTTTCCTTCACTGCTGAGGGGGAGTTGATATCTATTGCTTAGTTCCTGTGTCAGGCGAGAAAAAACAAACTGCGCAGTTCTTCCTGCCGAACGTTCATTGTCAATAATTTTAATACTTGTTTGGATACTCATCAGCGTGCGGTAGAGAATAGTAGCGATAATAGCAAGGAGAAGAGTTACAATCACCACTTCCACTAAGGTAAATCCGCGAGTATTTTTTCTTAGTTCTTTCTTCTCTGTGTCTCTGCGCCGCTGTGGTTTAAATAATTTTTTATTATAACCACAGAGGCGCAGAGACACAGAGGTGTGAGATTCCAAAACATCAGATATTTCGACTCTGTTCATTCTTCTCTAATCTGCTTTCGTTTTCATGAAAAATGTTAGCGCGTATCGCTCGGCGCTTGCTATGCCCCAGGTGACGGTGAAGTCGATTCTTCGTAGAGCATCTTGTTCTTTTTCGGTGCCAAGTGGGATCTCAACGTTGGTTACCTCTTGAGTATAGGTCCAATCAGCAAACGCATCTTTTTCGGTATCCTCAAGATCCTCTGCAAAGTACTCGTAGTTGTTGAGCACCTCAACAAGATCCCCTCCTTTTGCGCCAAGATCTGGAGGCTCTGCTTCAAGCTCAATCATGGAAAGCACATACTGCGCGGCAAGAGCAGCCTTGACCGTGTTTCGTTCCCGAACATATGTTTTTACATAGTAGCTCTGAAGCGTTACCAGAGAGCTAAAGGCGATGCCGATAATGACAATCGATACCGCAATTTCAAGCAGGGTAAAGCCTCGCTCAGGAGATCCCTTACTGCGAGAGCTCTTTAAATTTCGTAAATGCTTTTTCAAAACTTATATCTCCATCCTCAACCACGACGTTCCCAGCTGCAGGGTTAATCCGCGCACTAAAAAGATGCGAGCCTGCTTGAAAGTGGATAACGGCCAGCACTCCACTCATCATCGTTGAATACCGCAACGAAAACTCCCCTTTTGAGATCTTCCCTCGCGCGGTTTCGATATCGCGAATACGCAAGCCCTCAGAAAATTCTTTTTTCTTTCCTAGTTCAGGAAATTCAAGCGGGATGGCAAGTCGATGGGTAGCTTCTGCGTCGCTAAACATATATTCATAAAATGTTGTCTCAAGGGGTTCAGTAGCGCGCAAATCTTCCTCTTTAAATTCTTCCTCGAGAGAAAGGAGCTCTTCCTCCTCTTTCTTTTTTAGCCGTTCAGTTTCGCTTTTTAAACGGAGATTCTTTAAATAATCAACGTTTTTTACATTGTTTTTTGTGCGAATTTCACGTCGTACATAGTAAGAGTTGTCATCGAGATCGATAACCACCCGGTAAGCGTGTTTTTTGATGACAGACTCAGCAACAAGAAACTCTAGGGTATCAACAAACTTTCTAATATCACCTTTCTGCTTCCAGATATCGATAGAGTCGATACGGCCTACTGAGAACGCAGCAAGAAGTCCAATCAATGCAACCACGACAACGAGTTCAACAAGGGTGAGACCGCGCTGTGTACGTTGCAACTATTTTGCTCCTGGCCCAATCACCAAGTCTTGATCAGGCCCCTGTCCTCCGGGAACACCATCCTTGCCTAGGCTGGTGATTGTATAACTTCGATTATTGTTCTCTGTTTTATACACATAGTCACCACCCCAGAGATCGCCAAAGTCATCCTTTTCTGCCATCGCGGTGAAGTAAGAAGAGCCAATATCACCTGACTTGGTAATCAGATCATCAAGTTTTGTTGGGTAGCGATTGTACTGGAGACGGTATGTCTCTACGATGTTTTGGAGTTTCTCCATCTTTGTTTTATTTAAAGCACCCTTTGCTTGATCTGATTTGCCAAATACCCCCTTTGCCACCACTCCCATGACTAGCGCGATGAGTACAACAACGGCAATAATCTCAACAAGAGTCATTCCACGAGAATCTTGGAGTAGGGATCGTCTTTTCATCATATGGTCCTTTTTATATTCTTTGAAATCACTCTATAATATAAACTCAGTTTAGTCTTAAGCACACCTGTCGTTGCGAGCCGGGAGGCCCGGCCGCCGGGCGAAGCGAAGCAATCTCGAACCCTCATTTATGGTATGAGATTGCTTCGCTTCGCTCGCAACGACAGGTGTCATCATTTTGTTAAAAGCTCAAGACTCAATTTCAGCCTAGTCAAAACTCTAGCCTACCCCCCTAACGAGGTCATCTCTACCAGAGGAAGCATCACTGACATTACAATACCCCCCACAACCACGGCAAGAAACAGTATCAGGAGCGGCTCAAGCACTGAGGTTAGACTGCTAATTACTGTGTTTACTTCAAGCTCGTAGTTTGAAGCCGCTCGATGGAGCATTGGCTCAAGTTGCCCTGTTTTTTCTCCAATAGCGATCATGTGAATGAGCATGCGGGGGAAGATCCCTGGTTTATTGAGTTCTGCTGCCAGGGAGCGGCCCTCCCGGACCCCCTCGCGAGCCTGATCAATAACCGCTTCAAGAACTACATTTCCAATGATATTTCGTGTGATCGAGAGTGCCGTTAGGAGTTCGATTCCACTTGAGAGCATCGTTCCTAATGTTCGTGCGAGTCGAGCAGTGGCAATTTTTGTGGCCATTGGTCCAAAGAGGGGAAGCCGAAGTTTGAGACCATCTATTTTTTTTCGGCCAAGCTCAGTCTTTGCATAACGAATAAATCCAAATACAGAAAATAAGATCAGCGCAAAGATTAACAACCAATAACTAGTAAAAAAGTTACTTAATGCAACGACGATTCGTGTTGGAAGTGGGAGAATGGCTTTGTTGTCTTCAAAGATTTTTGTCAGTTGGGGTACGACATAGACGAGAAGGAGCACGACCACCGCAAAACAAAGAAACATCATCAGTGCTGGATAGGTCAGTGCCGCAGTTACTTTTCTTTTCAGTGCGGATTGGTTTTCAAGAAAATCAGCCAGTCGCTCAAGGACCCGATCGAGGGTGCCACTCATTTCTCCAGAGGCTACCATGTTTGAGAAGAGACGGGGAAATACTTTTGGGTAATCGCGCATTGCGTCAGCAAGCGTACTTCCCTCATTAACACGATCGCAAACCTCTGCAAATACGGCCTTTAGTCGTGGTTGATCAAGCTGTTCTCCGAGTGCACGCAATGCCTCAACAAGGGGTATCCCCGCACCGACTAACGTTGCAAGCTGTCTTGTTGCAAGAGCGAGGTGCGTGGCGTTTACCTTACGGTCTTTAAAAAATGCGGTAACATCTTTTGACGCAGAGATCAGCTCTTCACTTGCTGTTTCTCTTACTTCAGTAGGAAAAATCCCCTGTTTTTTTAATTTTAGGCGAGCAGCACGGACATTCTCTGCGTCAACAATGCCCTTTGTGGAGCGGCCAGTTGCGTTGATTGCTTTGTATTCAAATACCGCCATTGGTAAAACGCTTAAATGACATCATCCTGTGTTACGCGAATGACCTCTTCAAATGAGGTAATTCCCTGCAACATCTTTTTTGCCCCATCAATACGCAAGCTATACATTGATTTTGAACTTGCTCGAATCTGGTTTGCGTTTGCACGCTGCATGATCTGCGCACGAACACTATCATCGATAAGCAACATTTCGTGAATTCCTGTACGACCTTTGTAGCCCGTTCCCTGACACCGTTCGCATCCCCCCTCTTTTGTCCGAAAAATTTCCTTCGAAGGGAGTTGATCGAGATTCAGTCCAAGTTCCTGGCATTGTGCCGCCGAGATCTCGTAGGCGACTCTACAATGGGGGCAAAGTTTTCTAATTAATCGTTGTGCCATGATGGCAATAAGACTCGAAGAGATGAGAAAAGGCTCAACCCCCATATCAATAAGACGGGTAATGGCTCCAGGAGCATCGTTTGTATGCAGTGTTGAGAACACGAGGTGACCGGTGAGCGATGCTTGGATCGCTATCTCCACTGTTTCTAGATCGCGAATTTCACCAACCATGATCACATCTGGATCTTGACGGAGAATAGAGCGAAGACCGTTGGCGAAGGTGAAATCAATTCGCGGATTTACCTGCATCTGACCAATGCCCTGAATTTCATACTCCACAGGATCTTCAATGGTGAGAATATTAATGTCCGGAGAATGAATTTGCGTCAGGAATGCATAGAGCGTAGTGGTTTTACCAGAGCCAGTGGGTCCAGTAACAAGAATAATTCCATGGGTGCGATGAATTATTTTCTGAATGATCTCAACATTTGGCTTTAAAAGGCCGAGCGAATCTAGGCTGATCACCACACTTGATTTATCAAGAAGTCGCATCACGATACGTTCCCCGTATCGTGTGGGAACAGAAGAAACACGAATATCTACATCTTTTCCTGCAATACGAATACCGATTCGCCCATCTTGAGGAAGTCTTTTCTCGGCGATATTTAAGTTCGCCATGACTTTAATGCGGGAGATAATTGCTGCCTGAAATGATTTGTCTTCTTCATCTACGTCGACCAGCACGCCGTCGATTCGAAAACGCACCTTTAATACGGTTTCAAAGGGCTCAATATGAATGTCTGAGGCACGAGAACTTGCCGCTCGAAATATTAACGTATTAACGTAACGAATAATCGGAGCGTCGTCGTCTTCGGCATCAGTAACGTCGATCTTCAGCGCGCCCATGAATTCCTCTGCCGCATCTTCATCAGTTCCCTCGAGAGAGTTGGACCGATCAGACATCAGGGTTGTTCGTATGCCGTTAATGGCACGAAGGATCTCTTCTTCGGGAGTGACAACAAGCTGGAGCGGTCGACCATAGCAAATTCTCAGCGCATCGATCGCTTGGATATCAAGAGGATCTGATACGGCTACGGTGATTCCTTTCTCTGTGCTTTCAATAGGAAGGATTTTATACCCTTTCCCCCAGGATCCAATAAGTTTTGTAAAATCGCCTAATACCAATTCTTGCGGGGGGGATACATTTTCTAATGTAGTGCGATATTCAAGCCCTAAAAATTTGGCAAGCAGGGGGAGGTTCTCAGCGTTTAGCTTGCCTGTGGTTGGTTCAACACCTTGTTCTTCTGCCATGCTTCGTTATGAACTCAAATAAAGTACAAATATGAAATGATACAAATGAATCTGATTATTTTTCATTTGCGGAGGTCGCTCTTGATAGACGAGTATTTCTCGTTGGTATTCGATTTTTGCCAACCACTTTTTCCCAGAGAAACCACCTCTTTGAGAGGGAGGTTGACCCACGCTTGCTGACTCTTTAATTCCGGGTGGACCACAATTACCTCGCTTAAGGTGCCATATACCCCAAGGCAGACATATTCTACGTTCTTTTTGCTTTTCTCATAATGATATCGCTCTCCAGCTCGAAAAAACTTCGCATTTGGAGAAGAGAGAGTCCCCAGCATTGTGAGTCCCAGAGTTTCATCTCCGGCATTCATTGGACGAAGGACAACATAAATGAGCTTTCCTTCAGCAGAGTCTGTTTTTCGTGAGATGGTTTCTTTAAGCGGCCCAATCTCATCAGGAAGCTTTGGCTTAACATTGAGGTCAATGACATCCTCATTTCCGCCTCCCGCAGTTGAGTTCTTTTCAATCAAGGCGCGCATTCGTGCATTTGCGCGCTCTCGTTCCGCCTGTTCCTTTGCAGCAACTTTGTTTGAAGGGGGGACGGTAATCGGAGTTGGAAGGGTTTCGCCATGAGGTGCCTCTTCAACAACGTTGTCGATACTATCGCGATGCAGAATGTCGCTACGATCTGGAACGGACTGCTGCTCTTCGATAGTGTTACTCAACACATCTCTTCGAGTAATGGTTTCTTCACGAGCATCAAAATGATCAGCAAGAATTCTCGGAGTGATGAAGATGAGGAGATTTGTCCTTCTGCGATTTTCGGTTGTTCCCTTAAAGAGATTACCAAGAACAGGAATATCTTTAATGTAAGGGAGTCCTTCCTCCGTGTCGTTGACGTTGTCAGCGATAAGTCCTCCGGTGACGATCATTTGGTTACTCTTTACTTCAACCGTGGTGTCACTGCTTCGAATGGTGGTTGACGGCCCATTTTCGTTTGTTACCGTGCCTGGAATAACATCAGAGATCTCCACAAATATTTTTAATGTGACGAAATCTCCTGTTCCGATCTGTGGGGTGATCCGCAGCTTAATTCCCACGTCTTGACGTTCTATCTGATTAAACGTGTTGTTAATATTTGAAGTGTCTGTAGACTTGTTGGTAACAAAGGGAAGGTTTTGACCAACGATGATCTCTGCTTCAACATTGTCTGTGGTAAGAATCGTTGGAGCACTTAAGACGTTGACGTTACTGAGAACGCTGATTGCTTTTAAAATTGCTCCTTGCGAGGGGATGACGATATCTCCAGGCAACGTGATCGTTCCGCTGCTTGCTGCGGCAAGGGTAATATCTCTTATGCCCCCTGCTGCGGAAGCGCTCGTTCCACCAAGAATATCAAGAAAGCTCGAGGCAAACGCAGATTGACCGATGACGCCTCCCGAATCATTCCCCCCAGAGGCTTGTAGCGATATGCCGATCCGATCACTTTTATCTAAGCTTACCTCAAGTATCGTTGCTTCAACGAGAACCTGTTGTCGCTTAACGTCGAGTTTGTCGATTAACTCTTTTACTTTGAGGTAGTCTGAACGAGCAGCATTAATAATTAGTGAATTTGTCGCGGGATCGGCTGCTATAGACACCTCTCCTTCAAAATTAACTTTTCCTTCTCCCTGTCCCGTTCCTGCAAAAGAGAAGAAACTTCTTGCGCCAAAAGCTCGTGAGAGACGGTCGCTCGCGGAGGATTGTCGCTCCGATGATTCGCGGCTGCTTCTTGTAAGGGAGCTTCCTTGTGTTGCTGTGTTTTCTTCTTCCCGCTCTCTCCTCCCGGTAGCTGAAGAATCCTTTGAGCCGCTGCCGGTGATAGCGCTATTGAGAATATCTGCAAGCTCCTCTGCATCAGCGTGCTTTAAGCTGTAGACATAGAAGCGTCCACCTGATTGATCAAGCTCACTATCAAGTTGTTCAACAAGTGCTTTGACCTTGGCGGTAAGGAGAGGATCGGCAACAACAATAATCGAGTTTGTTCGCTCATCTGGGATGATTTTCAGTGGCAACGCCTGTCGAGCAACCCCTTGCATCTGATTGCTCATAAAAGAGGTTGGTTGAGTGGTAAACCCTGCTTGAGTTCGTCCGGCTATCGGCTGAGTAACCGCTCGGGAATTAATACGGGGTGTCTGAGAGGCAGCATCTTTGTTTTTTTCTCCTAAAATTTCATTAACCTTATCAGCGATATCTTTTGCTTCCGCATGGAGGATAGGGATGATCGTAATATCTTGATCAGATGCTGGAACATCGATAAGCAGCACAAGTTGTCTGAGTCTTTCTATGTTTGCTGCAGAATCAATGATGATAATCGCGTTTGTTCCTGAGACGATATTTACCAAGCCGTCTTTGGAGACAAATTGTGCAAGGAGCTTTTGAATCTCCTCAGCTTGGACATGCTTAAGTCGAAGGAGTTCTGTAACGAGGACGTCGCTAGGTTCTTTTGGAGGCTCAAGGAGGAGTGGAATCGTTGTTTTCTGCGCTTCTTTTCCAGGAATGATCTTATAAAGGTTTTCGCCAATTGGTACAGTGGTAAACCCTCGAAGATGAAGCACGGAATCAAAAATGCGAAGTGTCTCAGCAAGTGTAACTCGTTTTGGAAGATGTATGGTAACTTTTCCTTTAACAGCATTGTCAACGATGTAGTTTCTCCGTGTTAATCTGCTGATCGCCTTAATCAGTACTTCAATATCAAGTTCAGAGGCATTTAAGAGACGAGTGGTCTCCTCATCGAGTTCGCCATTTTCATTCTCGATATTAAAAGAGCCAATATCACCTAGAGGGGCGTCCGCAGGAGCTTTTGGTTGAGCAGTTTTTCCTTCTGGTGCGGTTCCAGTCGGGGTTGTCTCAGAGGGTGTGCTTGGAGTTGGGGAGGATGTCTCTCGAGGTTCGCGCTCTTTTTCTTCAACCAGTTCTACAGGAACAGCAAGTGAGCTTACAACCTCCGTATCCTCAACGGTCTCTGCTCCAAAATCAGTGCCTGGTTGAGGAGACTCCGCTTGAAGTGGGAAGACCCCCAAAAAAACCAATAGCGTAATTAACGACAAGCGAGAAGTTTTGATCATATCCTTCAAAAGTTTACTGAATTCTATAGTGGAGCGTTGAGTCTTCTCCCATTCGCTCGACATTGACCGATATATCACGTTCACTCTTTAGCTGTTCAAAAATTTTAAGAGCTTCAGCGGGATCGGCAAGGCTTGTATTATTTACCGACTTAACGATATCGCCGTTTTTGAGACCGAGTTTCTCATATAAACTTCCGCGGCGAATCGCAAACAATCTCATTCCCACACTAACACCATTTCGGAAGTAAGGTACTGCTCGAGCTTGAGAAAGAAGCCGTGGGAGATTTGCCATCTCCTCAGAGAGTTCTGTCTCGGAAATTGAAAATTCCTTCTGATCAGCCGCAATAACAGGACCGCCTCCCGTGCGAGGGGTTGTTTTTGACTCTTCAAGGATCAAAGTTTCTTCTCGACCATTGCGCTCGATTTTTACACTGCCATCAAGAATCTGTACGAGTTTTCCTTGGTCATAAACAGCGCTGCTTGATGCCAGGTCAAATACATCCTGGGTGTTTTTCTTTGTGTGCTCAATGATTGCAAAAGCATTTCCATCCTTTCCAACATGGGTAGCAACAAGACGCAGCGTAAGGGGGGCGCTCGAAGGGGCTGCTGCACGCTCAGCTTTTTTCGCGCCGAAGATATTTCGTGAGGTAATTACATCATAGTATTCAAGAGGACGGTTTGCCCGATCTTCGATCGTCTGTGAAGGCTCAATATTTTCTACGGGGGGGAGAGAGAATTTTTGCACTTCGAGCCAGGTGTAGCCAGTTCTTACACCAAAATAGGTGATGGCACCGAGTGCTACTTTGGCGAGAATCGAAACCACACCCCGAACACTGATAAAGTATTCTCCGGCAGAGCTTACATATGCAGGTAAAGTGGCCATGATCATTAAAAAGCGTTACGTGAAAAATGAAGCTGTTTAACTATAGGGAATAGCTCAGACATTGGAAATAACTTATCTTCTTTTGTGTCCTTGGCATGAAGCGATCTGATAAATATTTATTTTTACCACGGGGTGGCCACTGAGCCATAGGAAGAGAGAGAAGTCAATTTCATCAATGATTTTAGGATGTTATTGGTATTTCTTTCTCTGACTGTCTTTTCGTACAATTTTTACAGTTGGCTTCGTTCTTACCCGATTTCTGACGATATTTACTGTGTACCTCATTGATTTTGTTGCGTATCGGGAGAACGGCGTGGAGAAGAACGACAAAGCGGGATCTCTTTCTGAAGGCGAACTTCTTTTTGAGAAGTATCGTATCGAAAAGATCGTTGGTCGTGGCGGTTATGGTCGGGTGTATAAAGCACGCGATACCTTGATGGATCGAGATGTGGCGGTTAAGGAACTTCTGGTGCGATATGCTGACAATCCACTGGTGGTGCGGCGCTTCATTCAGGAGGCGCGTTCTGCGGGAAAACTCCAACATCCAAACATTGTGACGATCTTCAATCTTGAGCGCTCTGTAGAAAACGGACGCTTTTTTTTGATCATGGAGTTCATAGATGGAGCATCGCTTCGGCAGATCTGTAGGAAAAAACCAAAGCTACGGCCAGGACATGTAAAAAAAATTGCTCAAGCGGTGCTCTCCGGACTCGCTCATGCCCATGCCCACTCAATCATTCACCGTGATATCAAACCCGATAACATCATGGTAACGACTGATGAGCGGGTAAAAATAGCAGATTTTGGAGTTGCCAAGCTTCCCGTAAACCAAGGGGGCTTTACGCAGCTTAGTGGGGGGGTACCTGCCGGTACTGCTGCCTATCTTTCCCCTGAGCAGATTCGAGGCGAGGATCTCACTTTTACATCCGATCTGTATTCGTGTGGGGTGACTCTCTATGAACTTACGACCGGTCAATTTTACTTCGAAGTTGAAAATTGCAAATCATTTTATGAGGTGGGAAAGAAGATACTCCACGTTGAACCACCTCGGCCACGGGAAATAGTAGAGGATCTTCCAGAAGAGCTTGATGAACTGATCTGTAAGCTTTTAATAAAAGATGCAACCGCCCGTATTCAATCGGCAACAGAAGCTTTGGAGATCCTCTCGCGAGTTCGTGTTGTGTCTGGAAAGGCTTCCTCCGCAAGCACTGCCCAACGCCATACTTCTGCACAAGAGGCCCTTTTAGGAGATGATGAGGAGACCCTTCAGGTTGCTGAGGATCTCCTCAAGCAGGCCGATGTTTCGCTCCTTGTGAAGCATAATGAGGAGTCGCCCAAAGAAGAGCTGCTGCCCCTTACCGTCTCTGCGCTCAATGAATTGCGCTGGTCGTTTGATGCAAAAAGCCCCATTTCACAGATTCTTCCCAGCGAAGATGTGCTGTTTGTGGCAACAGAAAATGGTGTGCTTTTTCTTGTTTGTAGAAAGTCTGGACGAGAATTGTGGAAATCTGTGGAGCAGGCAGTGCTTGATCCACGGGGAAAAGTTCAAAGCACGATAGCGCTTTCTCGTCGGTATCTTGCTGCGATTGGAGCTGATGAGTCTATTTGTCTTTATGATTGGCAAAATGAAAAAATCATTTGGAAACGGTCTCTTGAAGGTGAGCAAAAAGTACTACTTTCCAAAAATCAGCCGACGTGGGATCCGCGAACTTTTGGACGAAAGCAGCACCTGTTTTGGTATGGCAATCTTTTGTACCTTTTCACCTTTCGAGGGGAAAAGATCTCGCTTGATGCGCTTGAACTTGATGATGGCGCAACGGAGAGGGGCATTGATACGGGACTGCCAGAGCTTGTTGATGTTTTGCTTGCTCCAACCAATGCAAGTGAGTTGGTTGAAGGTCATCTCTGGGCGATTTCAAAACAAAAGTTAGTAGCACTCGACTTACTCTCTTCCAAGGTTTTACGAGAAAAATCTGCTCTTCCCGCGATTGAACAGTTGTCGTTCTATGGTTATTTTCCCAAGACAAACAGCAGTCTTTCTCCATCAGGTGTTTCCCGAGAGAGTTTGCGACGAAAAAAAAACGAAGTGCATAGCGGGCAGCAGTACTATTCTGGATATTTTGAAATCCCTTTATTTCTCTCTCTCGAAGCGTTGGAAAAAAACTCCCGCGTCATCACGGCAACAGATGCGACTAGTTTAGAAACGCTCTGGACAAAAAGCATTGAGGGAGGAGTTGACCCGATAACTCGCTTTGGCTCCCTCCAGGAAGTGCTTTTTTCTGAGCTGTCGATTTATGTAATTTGCGATCGTTCAAGAAGCACTTTATTGCAATTAGATATCTCTTCTGGGGAAATTCAAGCGAAAAACAATTTCGGAGAATCCATTATCTGGATGGACTATGGAAGCGTCGGTTATGTAGTGCTTCTGAGCGATGGGACAATCGCCGAATACAGCTTTGAACGAAATGAACTCTTGTGGAGTTATTTTCTCCCACTAAAGGGAAGATCGAGTTGTTTTCAGCTTGCTGAAGACACCGTTTTTGTTTTCTCTGAAAACATGCTTTTTTCATACCGCTAAAAGCCATTTTATCTTCTTTCCAGGGCGTAAATTCCTGCTGAAGGCGCTAAACCTCATTGTACTGAAACAAACTGCACTTGTTTGGAGTCAAGGTAGAACTATGCTAAACATCAACCTTGTTTTTGAACAAGCCAGTCTTGGAGTCGTCTCATGTTTGGGCAGCCGTATGCATGGTGGTTTGGTGCTACGATTTGTTTTGTTGTTGGTGCTGTACTTGGGTTAGCTCGTCTTCGGAAAGATCGTTTTCATACATTAAAAAAAGTATCATCAAGTAAAGTATTACTAAGTATTGAAGAGGGATCGATGTTATCTGCAGTCTTGTCTTCTTCGATGGATGCCGTTGTGACCGTAGATGAGGGGCAGATCATCGTTCAATTTAACTCCGCTGCGGAGGAGATCTTTGGATATAGTAAACAAGAGATAGTCGGCCTTCCGTGGGCTACTTTAGGAATTGAATTTTCCAATGGCGATGTTCCCCTTCCGGGTGCGCTTCCCGCGACAGGAAGGAGAGTGGAGGGGAGAGCAGTTAAAAAAAATGGTCGTGCATTTGACATAGAATTCTCTTCAGCCACCAGTGTTCAAGATACAATGATATTCTATACTGCTGTTATTCGTGATCTGACGGCAACAAAGCTCACAAAGAGTGAACTTAAAAGAAGTGAAGAGCGCTACCGCGCCTTTATTCAACAGAGTTCAAAAGGAATTTGGCGAGCTGAATTAGAGAGGCCAGTTTCGATTGATCTTCCTGTAGATGAGCAGATAGAGCAGATTGTCGCGACAGCGAAGTTTGCTGAATATAATCAATCACTAATTCGAATTTTTGGTTACGCGTCCCCTGATTCTCTCATCGGCAAGGGAATTGAGGCGGTTTTGCCGATCACGAACGAAGGTGGCCGTGATTTTCTCCGCTCATTTATTCAAGCAAATTACCACGTTTCTGATATTGAAGGTTGCCATCACGATCAAAAGGGAAATTCAAAGTATCTTTTAGATTCATTGGTTGGGACAGTTGTTGGAGGAAAACTGGTGCTTCTTTGGGGAACCCATCGTGACGTTACGAGTCATCGAGAAACAGAACAAGCGTTAAAGCTGCGATCCCATGTTCTTGAGAATATGACCGAAGGGGTTTGTATTACTACAGAAGAAGGGATTATTGTTTATACCAACCCAACGGAAGATATGATGTTTGGTTATGCTCGAGGGGAGCTCATGGGACGGCACTTGAGTGCTCGTAACGCCGAGCTTGGAGAGGAAGGGCAGCAGGCATTTGCAGCTATTATTGAGCATGTGAAGCATCACGGTTCATGGCGTGGGGAATTTGTAAATCAACGAAAAGATCGTTCTATCTTTACTTCATATACACGAGTTACCGTTGTTTCTCTTGGAGAGAAAATATTTTGGGTATGGGTTCAAGAGGACATTACAGAGAAAAAGCAACTCTTTGAAGCTGAAAGATTCGCTCGTGAGGAGGCGGAGCGTGCTAGTCGCTTAAAAGATGAATTTCTAGCAACGCTCAGTCACGAGCTTCGCACTCCTTTAAATGCTATCTTAGGTTGGACGCAGCTTTGTCGACCAAATAAATCTACGGCAGTAAATCTTAGTCAGGGACTTGATGTGATTGAGAGAAATGCACGCATTCAGGCGCAGATTATCGAAGATCTCTTGGACATGAACCGAATTATTTCTGGAAAAATCCGCCTGGATGTTCAAAGCACCGATCTCCCACAAGTTATTCAAGATAGCCTAGAGAGCGTTCGCCCAGCGGCAAATGCAAAGGAGATAAAAATCACTGCTGCGATTCCGCCATTTGTAAAGTCGGTGCTAGTCGATCCGGAGCGTCTCCAGCAAGTGTTGTGGAATCTTCTCAGTAACGCAGTGAAGTTCACCCCTCATGGCGGAAAAATAAATGTAACGCTTCATTTTGCGGAACACGAAGTGGAGATTCTTGTAAGTGACACTGGTGATGGTATTGAGCAAGAATTTCTCCCGTATGTTTTTGATCGATTCCGGCAGGCGGATGCTTCAATGGCAAGGCGACATGGGGGATTAGGATTAGGCTTGGCGATTGTAAGACAGCTTGTTGAACTACATGGTGGGCGAGTTGAGGCAAGAAGCGGTGGACGAGGCAAGGGAACAACATTTATTGTTACCTTGCCAGTGATCGCCACACGCTATGATCAACGATTTGCACCGAAGAAAGCAACGGTGGTGTTTGAGGATCAAATTACGAGTTTACAAGGAAGAAAAATACTCGTTGTTGATGATCAGCCTGATGCCCAAGAACTTGTAAAGCGATTGCTCGAAGAGTGTGGAGCAGAGGTTGAAACCGCTGGCTCCGCAAAAGAGGGACTAGAAATGTTACGGGTGAAAAAACCCGAAGTGTTAATCTCTGATATTGGAATGCCTGAACTTGATGGCTTTGAGTTTATGCGCCAAGTGCGAAAACTCCCCCAAGGGGAAGGGGGGATGGTGGCCGCAGTAGCTCTTACGGCGTTTGCCCGTGCAGAAGATAAAATTTTAGCACTGGAAGCTGGGTATCAGATGCATCTTGCCAAGCCAGTTGAGCCTGCAGAGCTTGTGCAGGTGGTATCTACGGTGCTGGGTTCAAGTGTTGTAGCGTAAGTGTAAAAACGTTTCCAACGAACAGTAAATAGCGATGTGAGTGTAGTTTAAAAGCTCGCAATATTTGGTGACTACATTTGAATGTGGGTAGAAGAGGTATTTCTTAGGTCCGATCACATAGAATTACGTGTGTTTGGGCCTGAGAGGAATCATCCGAAAGGTTTACGCTTTGCCGAGAGGCAAGCGGTGAGGTTTCTGGGGTAAGTTCACTGTTTGTTTTTGAAAGGAGATGGTCGATGGTTATTCGTAAAGCCGGCCACTCACTTCTGCAAACGGTGAGCGGCCTTACTGGTTTCCATGTGGATGGGCATCCGATCTTCTCTCAACCGATTACCAATCAAGTGCTTCAAAGGGTTGAGAGATTCAGCTTCCTTGATGCTTCCCAAATTTATCTTTTAGTGATTCGCAGTACAGGAAACAGCCACCGCATCTCGCGTGGGGTGCCGTATCAAGCATTGGTTCAGCCAGCACAGGCGATAGTGCTTGCACGGGAGATGGGAATTCCCTTTGACCAAATAGAGTACCTCATTGCGATGCGTATTGCTCCGATGAATCCATTGTTGGCTCGGATGGTCTGTCCCGATCAAGTTCGGATGCAAGCAGCTCGACACTATGCTGTAGCAAAGCGTATGGAACGAGAGCTCCTCAAGGGAGGTGCAACGGCGGTGCCCACAATTTCCTTTGATACTGGTTGTATGGGAAACCCGACTTTTGACAGTACGTTCCAGCGGATTGCGAAACGGTATTCAATGTATGGAGCTTTTCAAACTGCCTTTATGGCGGTGAGCCTTAAGAAAAGGCGGCAGGGGAATCCATCTGCAATTCTTCTTAAGCTGGGAGCAACTCGATACAAAAGTCTCGAGGAGCTTAAGAAAAAAACCGGAACCACAGCACTCGAAAAGGGAGGTGATGAGAGTCGCACTTGTGAGGCGGCGTTTGACCTGTTGTTGGAAGAGATACCCGAGATCGCAAAGGGGATAGGATCTCTCTATAGCGATTATCCGTTCCTTCCCGACCTGGATAGTCCGATCTCGCGGGTCAGTCCGTACCAGGTAAACGACGAACCGAGGGTTCTCCTCCATGGACCAAGAAGTTACGGGATGTTGATCCAAACGATATACCGAAACTTCAACCGGCGCCGGGAAGAAGATCGCAGCTACGCTCGGCGAAAGCGCTGGGTAGGTCGAATCGAGAGCATTTTGCGAGACATTCGGGTTATTCAGCGGGCATTTCCTTTAGTGTTTAGCGCAGATACCTTAGCCCCATTAGAATTTACTGCATTGGGAAGGAAAAAAGCAAAACTCGAGCCCGAGGCAGAGGCAAGTGAATCGGCACGACAAAAACTCCGAGATGAAGTGTACCCGGACTATTACGATCTGGTGGCGGAGACTGTAAGGCAAAGCCTGGTCGAAATTGGGATAGCATTCTTTGTTTCCCCAAAGGAGATCAAAGAAGCCTACGATCCGCGGAACCATATTGTTCCGGGCATTGACTTTTAGAGAAGGGAGGTATACCGAAAGACCGCGGCAGGGGGGTAGTGAACAGCACTTAAACCGCGTGACCTCAGGGGTTAGTTCAAGGATCGATTGATTCCTTCAGGTCACCATTTTTAGAGCATCAGCGCACTATATTTGTTAATCAGATGTTTATTAATCAGGCTGATAATCCATCGTTGGAAATCGAACTTAAAACACTTACCGATGTTCGTGATTTTGTAAAAGTTACACGACTTCAAGAAAAGATCTTCGGGTTTGATCAGACCGAAGTAGTGCCCCGTTTAATGCGTGCGGTGGAGAAGTCTGGTGGTCAGGTGCTTGGTGCCTTTGTTGATGAAGAGAAGCTTGTCGGGTTTGTTTTTGCATTAGCGGCGTTTGATAAAAAAAGGCAGGAACGATTTCTCCTCTCTCATATCGTGGGGGTAGATCCGGAGTATCAGCGACACTCCATAGGGTATCGTTTAAAGCAGTTTCAAAGAAAACTCGCTCTTGAGAGCGGCGTGACTGTTATTCGTTGGACATTTGATCCGTTGCTTGCCACAAACGCATACTTTAATCTTGAAAAGCTCAAAGCAAGGATTTTCAAATTCTGTCCCGAAGAGTATGGGCAAATGAAGTCCGAATTTTATCACAATATGCCTTCTGATCGCTTCGAGGTAACATGGGATTTAGTTGGAGCGAATATGAATAAAGAGTTTCCAGCAGACGCTCCTGAGGTCATTGAGATCAATAAAAACATCCCGGTAGTAAAAGTAGATCTGTTGCGCTCAAAAAGTGCTCATTTTTTATGTCCCATCCCACTTTCGCACCTTGAAATGCGAAAGACAGATCCCACTCTTGCACTCACCTGGTATGAAGTGATGCGGAAAGTAAGTTCGGAACTATTAGATGGTAACTACGCCATTACGGGGTTTCGTTACCGAGAAAGTGAGGGGGTTGGCGAATATCTCTTTACGAAACAGATGTGAGCCTACGAGTATCCTCAATAATGATTGAGGCCAAAAAGGTCCCGCATGGAAGATGTTTCGTAAGTGTCGTGAAGGTAGGGGATCTATAAGTGAGAGATTCTGGCTGAGGAGATCTTCGTAAAAGTATTACAGAATTTGGTTCAACAGTAAGTGAGGCTGCAAAGCCTGTATGGTAGTTTTCTTCTGGGAAGTGACTCTCTTCTTTCCTGCTAGAAAACACCGCATAATGAACCCTGTTCGTAAGTGCGTGTTTGTAAATTTCGATATTACTTATGGAATTTAACTGCCGTGCATGGAGGAGCTCATGCTTTGAAGGCTCTCCAGAGATGAGAATATTTCCCACACCCGCACCGAGGAGATAGAAGCATAGCGAAGGATACTGTGCGGGAATGAGCACCGTGAGAGATTTTAGAGAAGATTGGAACTCACTTGACCACCCTCGAAGAATAAGTTGCCGTTGATAGCGGTCAATTTCAGAGGTTGTAAGAACTTCCGCAGCCATTATTTCTCCTCTTTAGAAGCTCCTGAAACAAGCATGCTCCACTGGTTTGTGGAACCAGGATTTGTAATCTCTGTGATAAATCCCTCCTCTTTGCAGGAGGCGCTAACATTCATGAGCGTTTCTTCTGAATCAAAACAGAGGTGTAATTTCTGGTTAGTCTTCAGCTTTTCTACGGCAAGTTTTGTATATACAAACGTCATGGGGCACCGTTTATCAGTCAGATCTAAGTGGAGAATCTGAGCGTTGCTCCCACATCCTAACGAGCAATCACTGCTTGGATGCACGACAGAAGTAACATGCTCAAGGGTATCAAGAGAAAATCGGGTAAGAAGGGAATGCTCTCGGCCAGTATGTAAGAGGGTAAGAAGCGCTTCTTCAGCTTGGAGAAATCCGATCTCCCCACATACCGCACCAACAATTCCACCCTCTCGGCAACTCGTATGAATCGTTGTAAAATCCTCTTTTGTAACCTCTCCAAATAAACAACGAAGACATCCAACGTGTCTACGATCTGCAGGAACGGAGAGTAGTTGACCGCTTCGTCCCAGAACTCCGGCGTAGCAGAAAGGCGTTTGGGTTTTGATACAATGGTCGTTAATGAGAAATTTTGTTTCTGTAGAATCCGTGGCATCAATAACAAATTCCACTCCCTTGAGAGCTTGAGCGATGTTTGATGAAGAGATCCTCTCTAAATGAGTTTGGTAGGTAATGGCGGGATTGGGAGAGAGCTTGGTTAAGCTTTGAGCTACTCTTGTTGTCTTCTTTTTTCCTATATCTTTTTCGGTAAAGAGAACTTGCCGGTTGAGGTTTGAAAGTTCAACTTGTTCGTCATCAAAGATATCGATCTCCAGAAACACCCCTTCTGGCCAGCTTGTGGTGATTCCCCACAGCGCCGCATGGCCAAGACCACCAGCGCCAATGACCGCTAATTTTTTTGGGAGTTGTTGTTTATCCACATCTAAAACTCAAGGCATGGTTTTTCTGCTCTTCATGTCCTTCATAGAATAAGGACACAACGATGGCAAAACAGGAACCCAACACCCGCTAAGGCGTGAATAACGATTACTAGTTTATATGTACCGAACTTATCTGTCGTTGCGAGCCCCACGCTGCGCTCTGGGTAAACTCCGCGAAGCAATCTCGAACCCTTATTTGTAGTATGAGATTGCTTCGCTTCGCTCGCAACGACAGGAAAGGGCTATTTGTTTTGTTAGAAGCTCTTAGAGAGATTGAGATTACTTTCTAGTTATGAAGCATCGAAGCTACTACTGCGGACATCGATGGGCCTTCGTTACTACTGTCAGTAACTATCTCATCCTTAATTCCCAGTTGTTTTGCTCGATCGCAGAGATTTTCTAGCGAAACATCTCGTAACGTTGATTGGAAAGATCCTTCGATCTCCGACCATACGGTATCGATAAGTTCTGCAAGGGGAGGAGCATCAGTTCGTTCATCCTCTTGAAGGCGTGGACGGAGTGCCCGCATTACCTCTTCAAGCTTTATCTCTTTTGGATTCTTGGCAAGGGAATATCCACCTCTTGGGCCGCGCTTTCCGGTTACGACCTCAGCTTGGCGGAGTTTCGCAAAAATTTGCTCAAGAAATCGCTGCGGAATGCGCTGTCTTTTTGCGATCTGTCGAACCTGGGCTGGACCACCGTTTAAGTTGTAAGCCAGATCAACGAGAGCCATAATCCCGTACTGTTCTTCTCTTGAAAGCTTAACTGCCATAGAAATAATCCACTTTAGCTAAAAGTTGTTAATTAGAGCTAACTGACCTCTAAGTCCCGATAACTGAACTGTTTCATGATTTAACTGCATAATTTAGAAAAAGCAACTACCCTCACGCAGAATTTATAACTATTTGCATTTATTACGTATTTTAAAAAGATAGATAACTGTTAATCGGTCTTTAAAGACTAAAGTGTGAGAAAGCGCACGAGAGAAGGATTACTGTTTGGAGATTAAAAAGACTGCTCGGCTCGGACGATCGAGTAAGAAAAACCTTACCGCTGATGGATCCGGTAAAGAGAGAGATGCTTCAATGAGTTGATTTTTTGCACTTTGAGAGATCGATATCGAAGCATTTCCGGCCTCACAATCGAGAGATTTATTCTCTGTCGTGTGGAGATAATCGTTTCGTGGCTTTAAGGTAACTTGCCAGAGGTTCTCAAGCGATACAGGACGTTCTGCGCTCATCGGGTGTTTTAGATATGCAGTAAAGATAGAGAAATCCTCACCAGCTTCACACGATACATGCAGCAATTCGCTTTCAGATTTTGGAGTGTTCTCTTCCGGGGAACTACTGAGAGCAGGATTATCGAGTTTTGCAACAACAATGTCGGTTGTCGGTTCTGTTTTCTCGGAGCTTCCTTTGCCTAGTGACTGACCCAAGGTAACAACAGGGACTTTGGGAAGGAGATATTTTTTTGCTTCTTCTGATACCAGGACATTTTGTTGTTCGTGCACTTCGGTCTCCAGAGCATCTTCATTTGCGCCTATCTGCATGAGTGCTACACTTTCTGGATACTCCTCTTGGAGCCGTTGCTTACGGTGAAGAGAAGCCTCTTCCATACCTTGCTTATGATAAAACTCAACTACAAACGCTTCATATTCCGCAAGAAGCTCACGACACTCTTTAATCTTTTCTCTACTAATCGCACCGTAGAGGTTCGTTGGGTATTGTTCAAGAAGCTTTGAAAAACTTGTCATTGCCGCACGAAGCGGTGTTTGATCTCGTTTTGTGCCTCGATACCGTTGCAAATGGGTATTTGCAATCTGAAAGAGCACGTAGGGAACTGCTTCATGTCCTCGATGAAGACGAAGAAATTCTTCATAGGCAATGAGCGCTTCGTCGTATTCGGTAGCGTAGAAATGACTGTCAGCAATCTTTAGTTCGGCAAGAGTTGCATAGTAACTTGTGGGGTATCCAGTAAGGAGTTCTGTCCAGGCTTCGCGGGAAACGGTGTAATATTCACGATCGTAATTACTCATGGCGCGATCAAGAAGTTCGAGATCGCTACTGAGGGGTGCCTCATAGAGTGGTTTTGCTTCCTGAGCAGTCTCTGCTGATTTTGAGCATCCGCCACAGAAGATCGGAAAGATCACAGCGAACGCACAAAAAAACCGATTATGGAGAAACATCTTAAGAAACCTTTTTTTCTAACTCTTGGAGCCGTTTATAGAGATCGGGAAGTTTTGCTGTAATCGCCGCTTGTCTTCTCCACTCATCTGAAGGCCCTGCTGGAAATCCTCCAATATCAGTGTTTTCTGCAATATCACGAGTAATTCCACTTCGTGCAGCGGCGCGGACATTGTTTCCGATAACAATGTGATCAGCAACCCCTACCTGACCAGCGAGCACAACATTATTTCCTAGTTTTGTGCTCCCAGAA
>CAZDIO010000011.1:0-4552 GCA_964505555.1 uncultured Bdellovibrionales bacterium | reverse complement strand
GCTTCGCTTCGCTCGCAACGACAGAGAAGGGTATGCTACATCTAAAATGGAACAGCTCTTGTGGCTTTCAATGGCGCCAATCACTTAGGTATCGCCACTGAGTTTTTCTTCTTGGAGATTCGAACCGATCTGCGGAAAGACTTCTGGAGAAAAAGACTCCCTCTCTTCCAACCCAAAGAGCTTGAGCCAATCATTGACAGCTTTTTCTTCAGTAAATTCCCGTGCTGAGTGAAGCCCCTCTGCTCGCATCTTTAAACGAAGGGTTCTGTCTTTTGCTAGAAGGATAACCTTCTCTGCCACATGATTTAAATCTCTTGCATCAAGAACGAAGCTATTTTCCCCATCACGTGCATACCGAAGCACTCCACCTGATTGTGAGAGCACAGGAACAGCACCACAAGCCATACCTTCAATTCCCATCCTTCCAAACCCTTGCCAATAGGAGAGATCAAGAACGATATCACTCTCTCGATAGAGCTTTGCAACTTGCTCGGGAGAGAGGTTTCCTTTTAACTCCACAGCTCCGAGGAGATCCTCTGGAAAATCTAAACTTTCACCAAACAGAGTAACGCGAAGCTCAGGAAGACGTGTTTGCAGTATTCGAATTAATTGAATGGTTTCTCGGTGAGCTCTTCGGGTTGTTCGTGGACGATAGAGTGCGCTCAAGCGCGGCCTTCCCCAAGTACGATCTTGATCTCCTGGATAAAAAACACCGTGATCAATTCCTGGAGTAATCAAACGTGCTTCACGCTCGTGCCTTTTTTGAAGAAGATCTTTAAGAAACTCCGTTTTAACCACACAAGAAAGCCCAAGCTCATAACTCCCCTCTGCTTCCTTCACTTGGAGAAACTGTTCCGGCTGGGAGTAAAACCAGGGTTCATAATCTTGAACGTAGTAGTATGCATCGAGGCTATGAAATCGCTGACGAAGGCTATGCACCACGTATGCTGTTGTCCAAAAGGTCGCGACTACTTTTTGATTACTCCATTGAAGGGAGAAAAGTTCCTCAACGGTAAGATTTATTACCGGAGCAAGTCGGGGGTAGTTTCCGATCTGCACATCCCCAAGACTAATAACTCGTGCCTCAATACCCCGAAGAAGAAGTTCATTGACGTGCTGAAGAACCGATAGAGAGCCCCCTCCTAAAATCACCCCAGGGAGAATAAATACAATTTCCGCTTTTCCAAGTACATCCTTAGTCTCCAAGGGATGAATAGCGGTCTGCTCAAGATAGCGAAGCTTTTCGGTATCAAGTAAATAGGGCTGAACCGGTTCAGTAAGGCTGAATCTCTTTTCCACATACAGCTCACGAATCTCTTTAAGCGGATCGTTTTTTAGAAACACGGGGTAGACAACATCGTAGTAACGCTTAAATCGAGCATCAAACACCGGTCGGTTCTGTCTGATAAATTCACTTCGTGCATCACTTCCAAAAGAAGCGGATCTTTTATGAAAAATTAATGCATTGTCAGCACATACCATATCCACACCATGAAGAAACATCCGCATACACATGTCAGACTCTTCACAAAACCCTCGATTATACACGGGGTCAAAGAATCCAAACTTCTCTAACGCCCACCGTCGAATGTAGAGAAACTGTCCTTCAGGAGTAATGACCGTTGGGTACCGTGGTGACCAGATCTCTTTAATTTTCTGAGCAGCAAGTTCTAAGGAGTCACCAACGTTTAAATCAAGTTGAAGATGTGGTGAATTCGTAGAGAGTGCTGAAGCTACCCCGACCTGAGGGTGAGAATATGAAGCGTCTTGGAGGAGACTCAGGGCATCTTTTGAAAGCACCACATCAGAATTTAGAAGCACAATATCATTTTCTAAAGCTGCCGCTTGAAATCCAGAAAGACAGGCTTGTACAAAACCTTGGTTCTTTTCTAAATTAACTAGAATAAGCCTTGGTTCTTTTTCACAAATCTCCTTAAGACGTGCTGTTGTTCCCGAATCCGAGGCATCATTGACAACGATTATCTCCGCACCTTCGGGTGCGTACCGAAGAACACTGCGAAGACACATCACAGTGGCATCAAGCGCACAAAACACCGGTATAATAATACTTACCTGAGCACGTTTTTTTCGTAGAAGTTCGAGGCGATTTATGTACGTGCGGTAAGCAATTTCAAGTTTTTCTGACAATATCCCTTCCTCTTGGGAAAGGTTCTCAAATGCTACAAAATCTTTTTCTTTCTGACTTTTTTGTTCTAATGCAGCATAAATCCTCTCTGCACAGCTAACAGTAGATTGTCGTTGATATCTTCCAAATAAACGCGCATTTTCAGATGAACTCTCTTCTTTTAAGAGATCTTCCTCATGGCCATGACTACGAATCGGAACCGCTCCACACTGAAGAACTTCAAGAAACGCACTTGAAGCTCCCTCTTTCTGGCCTATAAAAACTACCACTTCATGCATCGAATACAATCGGGCACGATCTGCTACGGAAGAAGCAACATGTATGTTTGAAAAAAAGGTAAGCAGTCTTTCATCTTGAAGTGGTTTTTCACTGGAAACAAGAAGTGTCATCTCAAGTTGAGATTGGAGTCTTTTGAGTCCAAAAGAAAGGGAGGAGAGAAACTCTAAATCCGTATGCCGCTCACTATCAACAACAAACAAAATCGCTTCCTTTCTCAAAACGGGATAGGGGAAAAAAATGTCCCGATCCACCTCTAAAGGAACAACCACCCCATCTTTTGCACCTTCGCATTCTTCTGCCAGTTTACTAAGAATAATCTCGCTATTGGTAATCGGTATAAAGTCAGCTCGGTTTGCCCACACTGCTTCCTGGTAGTGCTCTCGCTCCTCCTCTCTATAGAGGAGATGTTCAAGGTCATTTATAAAACGAAATACCTTACATCCAGAGAGAAATCGCACGACACTTGCTGAGCGAACCGTGCTCCAGTTGGTTGAGATTACCGCCTCAATCTTTCGTGTCTCAATCGTAGAAAGAATAGAACTTAAAGAGGATATGGGAAATTCTCCAACGTAAGAAACAGGACTCTCCCCAGAAGAATCCTTTGCAAGGGTATCAACTGCAAAGACAATATGCTTTTTCTCTCTCTGGAGCTTTCTTGCAAACTGAAGAACCTGAGAAGTTGTAGATGTCTTTAGCTCTGAGGTATTGAAATCTGCGGGGATTAAGAGAATCGTTTCTCCAACCATAACGCGATCAGATCGAATCTCAAGTTCGTTACTCACCACTAGTTCAATCTGTCTTTTTTCCTCCCCGTCATAAGAGATATCTAAATTTCCATGAGAACAAACCACCTGCCGAAGATCAAAGTGATAGGTGTTGTTTGGAGGTGGAAGAAGAGAATTTTCAGATTTTCCTGAAAGAGATATGCTTTTTAAAAACGACACCGAAGAGACCCAAATTGGAAGCCGGGTTTTTGTAGAAAATAGCGCTGGGAGATCCATCCCATTGATTCGAGCACGGGAATGGATCTCAGAAAGGGGCACCCCTTCAGGTCCACAAATACCGTTGGGTTGCCCATAGAGGGTCGGCATTAATAATGAAATCAGCGGAAGATCCCGAAAATCCTTTATTAACCGTCCGAGATCAAGATAAGAGAGATCCATATCTTCGTGAAGATAAAGGATCGTGCCCTCACTTTCAGCAAACGGCATTTTATTCCAACTTACAAATTCAGATCTCTTTTTTATCTCCACCACTTCACGAAGCGGCTGAGGAAAAAGATTACGAATGCGCTCTTGGTCATCGCTCTCTGCTTCCCCACTTAAAAATAGTGTGATGGAATAGTTCTTCCGAGACTCCGAAAGAAGAGCTTGGAGTTTTTCAAGAGTCTTTTTAAGAAAGCCGTACCTTCCTGTGGTTTCTATTACAAGATGGAGATCTGAAAGTGCTGCGGTGTTTCCCTTAGTGACCTGCGGCATGAAATGTTCTTGAAAGAATTGTTTCAACTCTGTTGCACTACTTTCATTTTTTTGAACGTGCGGAGGTGGGTTCCATTGCCAAACTTCTTCGGCTCCGGCCTGCCCAACGAGTCGAACTTGCAACTCGCCAACCCCTATTCCTGAGAGCAGCTCTGTAGGAAGAGAAAGTTCAAATCCACAAAGCAGACTGTGATCATATTCGGGAAATTTTCTTTTAACGTCAAAGCGCGGATGATTACACCAAGCATCTACTACACATTCACCACGAAAAAACAGTTGCATCCGCACAGGCCCTTTCTCCTCAAAAGCCCAGCCTCGGAGTGTGGACATCTTAGCTGTTCCAAGTGTCGGTTCCTCATCAAGCGAAAAGAGCAACTGCTTACGGCGAAGAAAACGAAATTTGTTCTGGTATTGGCGAAAAAGACCCATGATCTCCCCAAGGCTAAGGTCACTGCATCGGAGCGACATTATGAGATAAAATGCCCTCAATTACAAGCAAGAATGAGGCTGCCTTAATAAGCGAATGGCTCAAACTGGGTTAGCTCCGACCGGCGAGCTCTCGCTCTCTTTATCTCTAGTCTCCCCCTCCTGTCGTTGCGAGCGAAGCGAAGCAATCTCGAACCCTTATTTGTAATATGAGATTGCTTCG
>CAZDIO010000010.1:0-14862 GCA_964505555.1 uncultured Bdellovibrionales bacterium | reverse complement strand
TGTAGTCCCCCCCCCACAAAAAAAACCTCCCCCCCCGCTGCTGTAGCCTGACCCCCCCCCCCCCCCCCCCCACGACAGGGTGGTTACTTGCAACGACAGAGAGATCCATAGCAATGATTAGAGTCGTGCTCCCGGTCATAAAATCAAAAGACAGTACCTACTGAGAGAAGGACTTAAGCGCCAAGACGCTCTAATAATCGTTCCAGTTCAGACTGAGAATAGAAGTTCACCCGCAACTCCCCTTTCCCACTTGGGCTAAGTTTCAATGAAACTTTCGTGCCCAAAACTCTTCGCACACGCTCCTCAAGTTCAAGCACTGAAGGGGCTTTTTCCTTTGTTTTTGTGCGCCCTAGAGCTTCAGGAGCGGTGTTTTCAGTAAGAGAATCCGGCGATGAAGCTAAGCGCTCAGCGTCTCGGACAGACAGTCCTTCCGCAAGGATCTTCTCTGCAAGAGATACCTGCTGAGCTTCATTTTCAAGCTTTAAAAGCGCCCGGCCATGACCTGCGCTGAGTTTCTTCCCAATTAAAAGTTCGCGAACTTCATGTCCAAGTTTTAACAACCGAATTGAGTTTGCAATTGAGGCGCGGTCCTTTCCGATTACCTTTGCAATATCTGCATGTGAGTGCCCAAACTCTGTAACTAACCGCTCAAAAGCAAGAGCTTCTTCAATCGGATTGAGATCACTTCGTTGAACGTTCTCAACTAACCCAAGTTCAAGCGCCTCTTTGTCATCTAGCTGTCTTAAAACGGTGGGGATTTTTAGTAGCCCTGCAAGCTTTGCTGCACGAAAGCGCCTTTCTCCTGCAACAATCTCATACGTAACTCCCTGGGCACTTCCAGAAAAAAGCCTACGGACAACAATCGGCTGAATTAGTCCTGACTCTTTTATCGATTGTGAGAGGGTTTCAATCTCTGCCTGCTCAAAATGTTGTCTTGGTTGGTTCTTGTTTGGTGTTATTCGATCAACAGAGAGAAAAAGAAGCGAGCCTTCTGGAAGCTCCTCTTCTAAGTGTTGTGACTCAATAACTTCGGGCATGAATCGGCGAGGTTGGGCGTTAGAATCTGTTGCTTGCTTCTCAACTGAAACTGGGGCTGTCCCCATCAGAGCGCTTAACCCACGACCGAGCACCCGTCGACCAACCCCTCCTCCACTTGCTCCTTTGTCAGTTACAAAAGCTTGATTTAACCCTTTTTGACTCATGCGCTCACACTTAGTTTTTGAATTTTTGTTTTTTTAGACCCTAAATATAGCTCAAAAATAATAAACAATCACCTCGATCTAGCCGACCCAAGAGCCCATAATGAATCAACGATCAACGCCTGTCGTTGCGAGCGGAGCGAAGCAATCTCATATTGCCAATGAGGGTTCGAGATTGCTTCGCTTCGCCCGGCGGCCGGGCCTCCCGGCTCGCAACGACAGGCGTCTTCATTCTGCTATCAGCTCTAATACTCTATAATCATTAAGCATTTGCAATCAATTGCTCCTCTTCGATCTCCTCGATACTTCCTCCCCGCTCCTCGTAACGCTTTTCAAGTTCCTTCGCCAAAGAGAGGTAGCTCTGTGCTCCTGGGGAGAACGGATCATAAGAAAAAATCGGCTTTCCAAAGCTCGGACTCTCACTTAAGCGGACATTTCTGGGGATCATTGTTTTAAATACCTTCTCACCAAAGAAGCTCCGCGCTTCTGACTCAACCTGCCGAGAGAGGTTTGTTCGGGAATCATACATAGTCATCACGACCCCTTCGAACTCAAGATTTTCATTAAGCTGCTTCCTTGCAAGCTCATACGTTTGCATCAATGAAGAGATCCCTTCAAGGGCGTAGTATTCAGCTTGAAGAGGAACAAGTAAGGAGTCTGCTGCTGCAAGAGCGTTTACTGTAAGGAGCCCTAACGATGGTGGGCAGTCTAAAATTATATAGTTAAACTGTGTTCTTAGCCGTTGGAGCTGCCTGCGAAGAATATGCTCCCTTCCCTTTTTATGAATGAGCTCAACTTCAGAACCAACCAAATCGCTGTTTGCTGGAGCGATCCAAAGTGATGGAAACTCAGTGCCAACTATGACCGAGCTTAACTGAAAGATCTCCGCAAAAACATCATACAAACTCGCCTCCTGCCCATGTTTATCAACCCCAACCCCACTTGTGGCGTTTCCCTGAGGGTCAATATCGATGAGAAGAACCTTCCTTCCAAGCTTTGCAAGCGCTGCAGAGAGGTTAATAGACGTTGTTGTCTTTCCTACTCCACCTTTTTGGTTTGCAATCGCGATTACTCTGCCCATAGTTCGAGTGTGTAGCACAGAGAGGTTTCACTCCAAACTAAAATCTCAAAGAGGTGTTTCACGTGAAACATTACTTGACAAAATCAGTATCACATATCTATAAAATGGCAGGGCTGGTTACGTAGGTTGTTATTGTTTTTTAAGGTTAAGCTCTCTGCGAGGTGTGTTTGATTTTTCGCACGGTACCCACGATTTCATGTGTGCGAAAAATCTACTAACCTTGTGCGCGCCACGCTACAGAAATGTATGTGAGCTTGAGCTTCAGAGGCAATAACATTAACCAGCCTCTTTCTCATGAAATGTTTCACGTGAAACATTTCATGAGAAAGTCTGGGTGAAATTTTTCTTTTGCCAAGTAGCTAGCCTTCTTTCGATTAGCTGCGGCAAAGAGTATTGATAAACATCTGCTATTTGCAGGCTTTCTTTCTCTGCGTGGTCATTTTTCCACTGAGATGAAACCATCTGTACTGCATATCCTCTCTTTTTAAGCAGCCTCAGAGAATGATCAAAAAAAACGGTGTCGTTTCCTAGCGCCCTCTGGATCATTAATCCATACAAAAACTCTCTACTCTTGCTGATCTCCTCTACCCGTGAACAAAGAATCTCAACGTTCTCCAACTTAAGCTCTCGCTTAACCTCTTTGAGAAAGATAGTCCGCTTTTCTCTCGGCTCACAAAGAGAGATCCCACGCGTTGGTTCCACTATAGCTAGAACCATTCCCGGAAATCCTGCGCCTGAGCCGATATCAAGGTATTGATCGGTGGGATCGATCTGAAGCTTAGCTGTAAGCAGAAGACTAACGGCCACCGAGTCCAGGAGATGCTTCTCAACTAAGGTCTGGAGAGAACAGGGAGATACGAGATCTACTCGTGGACTCCATTTCTGGATCAGCTCCACATAGGAAGACAGTCGTGAAATAGTAACTGAATCAGGAAACCCTTCAGGAACCAAAAGATCCGGGTGTTCTTCAATGAGTAAGCCTTGTAGCTCTTTGATTCCATTTAAAACAAGGGTAGCTGTGCTGCTTTCCATGGCGACATGCTGCCTAACAAGCTACGCAGCTCGTTTTACGCTTCGTCGTTTTAAATAAATCGCGATGAGCGAAAGTGCGGCAGGGGTAACTCCGTAGAGCCTGCCTGCCTGTCCTAGGGTTTCTGGCTTTACTGCCATAAGGCGGGTGCGGATCTCGGTGCTTAATCCTTTGATCTCCTCATAGGAAAAATCCGTGGGGATCTTAACATCCTCCATCTTTTTTACCCGCTCAATCTCTTGTTCTTGTCGCTTAAAGTAGCCGCAGAACTTAAGCTCCGTTTCCATCTTTATGCGGTGTCTCTCCTCGAGGATCTCCTCTCCCGGTGCATACGCCCAGAGGAGGTCGTAGGTGAGCTCTGGTCTGCGAATAAGGGTAGAAAGAGGGATCGCATCGTAAAGCTCTGCAGAGCCAAGGGTAGAGAGCCAGGCGTTGTTTTCTGCTGTTGGCTTAATGGTCGTAGTCTCTAGCCGTTTCTTTTCATTCTCAAATGCCATTTCTCGTTTTTCAAACTTTCTCCACTCATGATCATCAACAAGGCCAAGTTCTCTTGCCAGCGGAGTAAGCCTTGTATCTGCGTTATCTTCTCGCAGTTGAAGCCGATACTCCGCCCGAGAGGTAAACATCCGGTACGGCTCAAGGGCTCCCAGGGTAATGAGATCGTCAACCATCACCCCGATGTAGGCTTGGTCGCGGCGAAGAATGAAGGGGTCTTTTTCAAGTGAAAAAAGTGCAGCGTTTATACCAGCGATAAGCCCCTGCGCGGCAGCCTCTTCATAGCCGGAGGTGCCGTTAATCTGCCCCGCTAAATAGAGCCCAGTAAATGCTTTTGGCCGAAGCGTTCTATCAAGCTCTGTGGGTTGTACATGATCATATTCTACAGCATACCCAGGAACAAGAATTTCGGCTGATTCTAGGCCTGAAATGCTCCTAATAAATGCGTTTTGAATATCAAGCGGAAGGCTCGTTGAGACTCCGTTTGGATACACTACATCACTGAAAAATCCTTCTGGTTCTAAGAAGATATTGTGTGTTTCCTTATCTCGAAATCGAAACACCTTATCTTCAATCGAAGGGCAGTAGCGCGGCCCACCAGAGGTGATCTGCCCATTAAACATTGGGGAGCGCTGAACGTTGTCAGCGATTATCTGGTGCGTATTTTCATTCGTATTTGTGATCCAACAAGAAACCTGTTTGCGCTCAATTTTCTCTGTTCGAAAGGAAAAAGGCTTAATCGGAAAATCCCCGGGTTGCTCTAAAAGCTTTGAAAAATCAATGGTTTTTTTAGAAAGTCGGGGAGGGGTTCCTGTCTTCATCCGCCCCATTTGAAGCCCTAATCCAGCGATTGCGTCACTTAAGGAGTAGCTTGCCTTTTCACCAACTCTGCCCCCTTTTGTTTTCTCCTCCCCGGTGTGCATCAGCCCACCAAGAAACGTTCCTGTTGTCAGCACGCATGCTTTTGAAAAGATCTTTCTTCCATCCTCAGTGCTTACTCCGATAACGGTATCTCCCTTCATTAAGAAGCCTGAAACTGCAGCTTCCCGCACAGAAAGGTTTCGACACTCCCTTACCGCTTTGTAAATTCGCGCCTGGTAAATATCGCGATCTGCTTGAGCCCGAGAGGATCTTACCGCTGCTCCCTTTGAGGAGTTAAGGGTTCGAAACTGAATTCCGGTCTCATCAATCGCTACCGCCATCTCACCAAAAAGGGCATCGACCTCTTTTACAAGTTGGCCTTTTCCAAGCCCACCGATCGCGGGGTTACAAGACATCTTCCCGATCGTGCTTGCACTCATCGTAATCAGCGCAGTCTTGCAACCAAGCCGTGCAGAAACAAGCGCCGCTTCGCTCCCTGCATGCCCTCCACCGATGACGATTACATCAAAATTTTCAGTTTCCAATTCAGACCACCAAACGCTTTAACGAGACCCTTTGTATTCACAGAGAGTGAATATATCGCCGCTTATAACAAATTCCCGCATTTCTCGCTAATTTAAGAAGCAAAAGCTCTGTTCTTACAGATAGGTGGATAAGCTGAAAAACCGCTTTTTGAGGTGTGATGAGTGCTCAGGAAATAAGCTCAAAACCGTTTGTTATGAAAACGCAGACTCAGAAAAGTCTTACTTTAACGAAGACGAACTTACGGGCTATCGATCGGCCCACGGTAGAGGTTTATCTTGATTCGAAGTTTTCAAATGTTACGTTCAAACATTTAGCACCTTCAGCGGTTACATTTTTTCTAGAAGTTGGAAGGCTTTTTACAAAACCAACTATTCTTGTTCTCTCCCTTATTCCCCTGGCACTCTTTCTTGTAAGTAAGTTTTCTACGGTCAAAACAACCTATCAATCAGTTGTTTTGAAACTTGCCGATGTTACTGAAACCGAGTTTTTAGACGATTTATCGCTGAGCACCCGTCTTGATTCCCTCGAGGAGATGCTCCTTGGAAATGCTTCAATGGCCCCAACGATTCTTGCCGATCAGAAGAGCCAGATTAAATTTATCTCTGGCTTAATCGCTGTTCACCGGCCCAATATCCCTGATTGTGGCTCGGTAGCAAGAGAGATCGTCGAGATTAGTGCCGCAGAAAAAGTTGATCCCTTCTTTGTTGCTGCCGTTATCTCTGTAGAGAGTCGGTTTGCCACCGAGGCGATGTCTCGGGCTGGAGCTCGTGGTTTGATGCAACTTATGCCCGCAACCGCAAGGGAGATCGCCCGGGTTAAAACCGATGCTGGGATGTCAAAAGCACTTACCAATGAACGGCTAAACATCCTCGTCGGAGTTGCCTACATTAAACAACTTAATAAAAAATACCGAGGAAATAGAGCTCTTGTTCTTGGCGCCTATAACTGGGGGCCCGCAAAGGTTGATCGAGCAAACCGAAAGATCTCTGCCTTCCCTAAAAGTGTCCGAACATATATCGCGACGATCGAAGAACGTACGAAACTGTGGGCAAGACACTACCAAAAAGCAAAAGAAGGGGCCTTAGCGTTAGATACCAACGCCTAAGAACTTCTAGACTTTGATAAAGAAGATTCCTTGTCGTTGCGAAGCGAAGCAATATCAAGTCATAAATGAGGGTTCGAGATTGCTTCGCTTCGCCCGGCGGCCGGGCCTCCCGGCTCGCAACGACAGGGGGGCGATTTCTTGCTACATTGAAGTGGCGGTGCTCTTAGTTTCTCTATTTGCTGTCAGATTGTTAATTCCCTGTATTAACGGGGCCAAAGTAAACTTCATGAAAGTTCTCATTCAAAGGGTAAATCACGCTAATGTTCGGGTTGGTGAGGAAGTGGTGGGCGAGATTGGCCCCGGTCTTTTGCTCCTTGTTGGTTTTTCCAAGGATGACTCCGAACAAAAGCTCCAATCAATGGCTGAAAAAATCGTTCACTTACGTATCTTCAAAGAAGGGGAGAAGCATTTTCACCGCTCACTTCTAGAGGTCCAAGGTGAGCTCTTGGTTGTTTCCCAATTTACGTTGTGTGCTGATACCAAAAAAGGACGACGGCCAGACTTTGCAGACGCCCTCGATCCGGCTCTTGCAGCGCCGCTTTTTAAGCAGTTTGTTGCACTTTTTTCACCGCTTGGCGTAGCAAAAGTCGGGCAGGGGATGTTTGGTGAAGATATGCAGATTAGCCTTGAAAATGATGGACCAGTAACGATTCTTTTAGAAAATTAACGCGCTTGTTTCTAATTATTTTTCTAATTACTTTCCAATACAAAACTTCGAAAATATTCTGCCAAGAATTTCATCGGTGTAGGTAACGCCGACGATATCTTGGAGAGCACCGAGGGTGCTTCGTATGTCTAAGGCGATAAGCTCAGGAGGAGCGTTTTTTTCTAGCGCTTCTACTGCTTCTTTAAGAGAGGAATCTGCTTTTTGGAGTGCCTCTAAGTGCCTTCTCGTGGTAATTAAAACGGTAGAAGACTGAGTTCTTAGAAATTGATTTTCGAGCGTTTTTCTTAGTTCTTCGAGCCCCTCTCCGGTAAGTGCCGAGATAAAAAGAGGGGGTTTTCCAAACGTTTCTTTGGCATTAACTTCAACCTCTTTTTTTCGTTGAGGAGTTAAAAGATCCGCCTTGTTTATAAGCAAAATGAGCGAACTGTTACTTGCCGTAACTCTGAGAAATATCTCTTTTTCAAGTGCGAAGTTTTCTTTGCTATCAACAATGTAAAAAACGAAATCAGAATTTTTAAGTCGGCTCCA
This sequence comes from uncultured Bdellovibrionales bacterium, assembly GCA_964505555.1. Taxonomy (GTDB): domain Bacteria; phylum Bdellovibrionota_C; class UBA2361; order SZUA-149; family CAZDIO01; genus CAZDIO01. The sequence continues at coordinate 7,350 of CAZDIO010000010.1, read as the reverse complement.
ACTTCGCTCAATTCCTAACCGTTCAACCTCATCTAACTTTCTTATAGAACGCTCTTCATCAACAAGTCCCGCCGTGTCCCAGAAACGGATGAGCACTCCGCCGATACTTACCCGCTCTTCGATACTGTCTCGGGTAGTTCCAGGAATGGCTGTCACGATCGCGCGCTCTTCACCAACGAGGCGGTTTAAAAGGCTTGATTTTCCTGCATTTGGAAGACCAACTAAAGAGACCACCGCTCCTTCACGATAGAGTTTTCCGGTCTTAAAAGACTGGAGGTAGCGTGTAATTTCAGCTTTGGTTTCCTCTATGGTTTTAAGCCAGGAAGCGGCGCTTTCTGGGGTGATATCTTCCTCAGGAAAGTCTATAAAGGCCTCGATTTCAGCAAGTAAATCCCGGAGTGGTTCCCCCAGCAAGGAGATAGCAGAGGCAAGTTTGCCACTAAGTTGTTCCTTGGCAACCTTTGCCTGAGCTTTCGTCTCTGCAGAGACTAAATCGGCAATGGCTTCGACCTGACTAAGATCTAGTTTTCCATTAAGAAACGCCCGCTTACTAAACTCTCCTGGTTCAGCAAGGCGAGCCCCTAATGAAACGCAGTTCTCTATCAACCGCCGAACAAGGTATGGGCTTCCATGAAGATGAAACTCACAGAGATCCTCTCCGGTAAAACTCGCAGGTCCTTTAAAAAAAACAACGAGTCCGTAATCAAGAACTGGGGTGCTGCCGGATGTGGGATTTTCGTTCTCAAGAAGATCGTTAATCTTTACATAGTGAGAATATCTTGGATTTGTAACGATTTTTTCGCCGATGGGGCAAAGTTTGTAGAGGATCTCTTTGACCTTGTCACCACTTAACCGCACGACTGAGACCGCTGAATGTCCAGGTGCAGTAATTGGAGCAATGATGGTCTCGCCAGTTACTTCTGACATGAAATTCAGTTGCTACTGCTAGCCGATCTTACTAAGGAGATAAGCCAAACCGAGAACTCCAACAGAAACAAGCGCAGTCATTTGAGCCGAGGCACTGACCCCCTTTTTATTGAGCGCCGTCTGTTGTCCGATAGAGATAATGTTACTTGTTAGCCAATAGAGCGTTACTCCGGCCGGGCAGAGCCGCAGCATAAAACCCATAAAAATCGGCATTATCATCATCATTTTCTTTTGCACTGGGTCTGTACTTGGCATCATCCACTGTTGAGCAAGCATCGTGCACACCCAGAGGATCACCATTACAGGAATTCCAACACCGCCAATCATCAACGTTTCTGGTGCTGAAAGATCCTGTATCCAGAACGCAAACGGTGCGTGTCGGAGATCGATGGCAAGAAGAAGCGCATAATAAAGGCCGATGAAAATAGGGAACTGAAGAAGCATGGGGAAACATCCGCCAAAGGGATTTAGTCCGTGTTTCTTATAGAGATTCATCGTTTCAAGCTGTTGCTGTTGCCGATCCTTAATAGTGTCTCGGATCCGCTTCATCTCTGGCTGAAGCTTCTGCATCGCCTTCATCTGTTTAAAAGCGGCGCTATTAAGAGGAAATAGTGCGCCCCGAACGATAATCGTTAAGCCAACGATCGCCACTCCATAGTTTCCAAAAAATTTATAGAGAAATTGAAGCAGAAACAGCAGCGGCGCTGAGACAAATCCAGCCCATCCAAAATCAATATTTCGGTGTAGTTCAAAACCAACCCTTTGCAGAAGCTCATAACTTTTTGGCCCGGTAAAAAGGGTAAAACTTGCGCGATCGTTTTGCCCAGTAATCCGCGCTGCAAACAGTTGGTCGTGTTGAATAATGTGTGCAGGAGCTGGCTCATTTGGTGAAAGAAGGGTGGAAACAAAGTACTTATCAGACTCTGATACCCAGGAGACATTTCCCAGATCTTCTCGCTCTGTTTTTACCTTAGAAAACGCTTCTCGGAACGCTTTTTGTCCATCGAACCAGACGTATCCACTTGTATTATAGGGATCAAGAAGGGTAGGGGAGTCTTTCTTAATGAGCTTTGTCCATTCCAGATCAAGCCGGTACCCTTGCGAAGAACTTCCTGTGAGTACAACATCAATTCCGATTAAATATCCACCTCCTGAAAATGAGAATGTCTTTCTTATTATTCTTCCATCGGGAAATGTCCCTTCAAGAATAACGCTTTCTTTTGCAGAGGGGTGAACTTCAAAAATGCCCGCCTTTTTTGCAGGAGAAACGAGCCGATAGTTTACGCGCGCATCGCTATCGTTTCCGCTATAAACTCCAAGGGGGTAGGGAAACGGTTCTTCGTGTTCGATGAGATTAAGTCGGGGACTATCAGACTTTAAGCTCTGTTGATAGTTGTTTAAAAGAACCTTTGTAAACCGCCCTCCAAGAAGAGAGATGCTTATTTCAAAAGTCTCTGTTTTAACAATAATCTCGCCTGTTGCGGCGATCTCTGCCTCTGTCGGATAGGCGCCAATCTGCGCAGGAGTTGCTTGTTGAGCCACTGGAGGAGGAAGCGCACCTTGGTTTGAAGCGGCTTGAGAAGAAGGGCTTTGTGTTACCGCAGGGTCATTCTGTGTGGAAGAAACGCCCGGAGAGAGGGGCGCTGATAATGGGGTTCGTTTTCCAAAAAAGTAGGGAAACAATACGGTCTGTGTCCACACAAAGAAGAGGAGGAGACAGAAAAATATTGCTAAGCTTCGCTGGTTGTTTTTAGTGCCGTTCATTTTTTTATAGGAACTGGATCCTCGCCTCCCGGATGAAGCGGGTTACACCGAACGATCCGCTTTATACTTAAAAATATCCCCCGAAAAAACCCATGCCTCCTGAGAGCAACTATTGCGTATTGAGAACAGGAGGGTTCAAACCGACAAACCCGACCGAAGAGGGGCGAAAAAATTTTTTGCCACATTACTATAAAGAAAATACAGACGCCAATAGAAACCCGAGAAAACAACCCTAAAACAACTCCTGAGTCTTTTAGACTGCTCAAACTCTTTTCCAAGGGCGAAGTGCTTTCTTTCTCCTTTAAGCTCAACTTTTTCTTCCCTTATCTTTCATCCTGCCAAGAAGTCGGCCTCTCTCTAGAGCCTCTAAGAATTCATCACGAACTTCCGTAAATCCTAATTCTGTGGCTCCTGTAAGTGCGATAACCACTATATCTACTGGGGCTCGTAAACTTGCACGGTGCGTGCGAAAAAGGTGCCTGATTCTTCGTTTTAGTTTGTTTCTTTTTACCGCCCGCTTATGAACTTTTGTTGTGATCGTAACTCCTATCCGGCTCTGTTCATCTGGATTACGGGCAACAATGGAGAGGAGAAAGTGTGGAGCACGAAGCTTTCGCCCCTGCTTCTGAATACGAAGAAAATCCTGCCTATGCTTTACCCGGCGATGGGGTCCTAAAGCTAAGTCCTTAGCCATATCTTCGCCGAAATAAGTTAGGAATGCCTAGCGCTTTCTACCTTTGGTGGTAACGGAAACGGTAAGCTGCTTTCGCCCCTTAGCTCTTCGTCGCTTCAAAACAAGCTGCCCATTGGCAGTAGCCATCCGCGCCCGAAACCCATGGGTCCGAAGCTTTTTAACATTACTTGGTTGGAACGTTCTTTTCATAACAGGGATAACTAACTGCCATTACAACAAAACAAAGTCAAGTTTAGTCGGAATTGCTTATTTTATTTAACCTTATGGCTAAGAAGGCCTTATTTATAAAATTACTCGCCCGCCTGTCGTTGCGAGCGAAGCGAAGCAATCTCATATTACCAACGAGGGTTCGAGATTGCTTCGCTTCGTCCGGCGGCCGGGCCTCCCGGCTCGCAACGACAGGCGGGCGGGCGTAAGAGGGTGTAAATCCTTCCTGTTTAAAAACCAGATCTCGTATGGCTAATAGCCATATCCCACTTACCGAGCATCTGGCTTTCGTATGTATGAAGTCTTACTCCAGCAGTTCCGATGAAGGCGCTCTTGAAAGGAGTGCCAGTGCGGCTCCTTTTGCTGTTGTTTTGCCGCTAAGGAGTTTTGCAATCTCTTCTACGATCGGCATGGAAACCCCTTTGGCGTTTGCAAGCTCAAGTATCTTATGGGTCGTAGCTACCCCTTCAGCCACCTGGCCGAGGCTTTTTATGATCTCCTCAAGAGTTTCGCCTTTTGCTAGCCGAATACCGACCTGACGGTTTCGACTGAGATCCCCTGTTGAAGTAAGAAGGAGGTCTCCTAAGCCACTTAACCCGGAAACCGTCCGCGGATCTCCTCCAAGTGCTTGGACAAGCTTCTGCATCTCGGAAAGTCCTCTCGTAATTAACGCCGCCCGAGCGTTTGCGCCTAGATTGACCCCATCAACAACACCAGAAGCAATAGCGATAACGTTCTTAATTGCCCCACCAAATTCTACGCCGATAACATCTGTCGTTGTGTAAACTCGAAAGTAATCATTTCGAAAATATTTAGCGACCTGCTCGCAAGTTTCAAGGTCAGCCGCTGCCATCGTTACCGCTGTGGGAAGGCCTAAAAGAACCTCTTTTGCAAAGCTTGGCCCAGATAAGACGGCCTTTTTTACAGGACCAAGCTCTTCCTCTATCACCTGACTCATCGTTTTAATTGACCATTCCTCAAGCCCTTTTGCGGTGCTGACAATGATACTTTCTGAAGAGATCTTCCCCCGAAGATCGGCACAAACACTACGCACGGCATGGGAGGGAACTGCGACAACAATCAACGAAGCGCCCTTTACTGCGGCAGAGAGATCCCCTTCACAGTAAATGCCCGCAGCAAGAAGTGCTTCACCGAAAAATCTCCGGTTTTTCCGCTCTGTTTTTATCTGTTGAAGAATGTTTTGGTCGTTCCCCCAAAGGGTAACACGGGAACCACATCCGGTAAGATGGTGAGCAAGAGCTGTTCCCCAACTTCCTGCTCCAAGAACAGTAACGGTTTTTGTTTTTTCGTTCATTAAAGATCCGGCCTTAGAGCGTTATTCTACCCCGTCGTTGCGAGCGAAGCGAAGCAATCTCGAATTACGTAGATAGTTCGAGATTGCTTCGCTTCGCTTCGCTCGGCGGCCGGGCCTCCCGGCTCGCAACGACAGGGATGGAGGCGGGGACGCTGGCTTCTGCCGCGCTGCTTCGCTACTCTCCGTTGGTTTCTGTATTGGCGTCTGTGTTCGCTTCTTCGCTCACTTCTGCGCTCTCTTCACTCTCAACAACCTCACTCTCAGCAATACGAGCAACCGCCGCAACCTTTTCTCCGGCATCAAGATTGATGAGCCTTACCCCCATCGTGTTTCGACCGATGAGCGAGATAGTTTTTACAGGAGTGCGAATAACCTGGCCTGAACTGGTAATAATCATCACCTCATCTTCATTGCTAATGTGACAAGAATCGATTACTGGGCCATTTCGTTCGTTTGTTTTGATATCAATAATACCTTTTCCACCCCGACCCTGAACGCGATATTCAGAGATCGCTGTTCTCTTTCCATACCCGTTTTCACACACGGTAAGGAGCGCTTCCTCTTTCGGATCTTCAACTGGCGTTGCAGATTCATCCTGATGCGAAACGGTGATCAGTTTTACAACCTCATCCCCCTCATCGAGCATCACCCCGCGCACCCCACCAGCAACCCGACCCATCGTTCGCACCTGGTGTTCATCAAAGCGGATCGACATTCCAAATTTGGTAGTGATAATGCAATCCTTCTTTCCGTCAGTAAGTTCCGCTACAATAAGCTCATCCCCCTCATCAAGACTTGTGGCGCGAATACCTCCACGACGAATGTTGGAGAATGCCATGAGATCGACCCGTTTAATCTGTCCCCGTCTGGTACAGAGAACAACGGTTCGACCCTCTTCAAAAAGTCGAACCGGAAGAATTGCTGTGACCCGCTCGTTTTCTCCAAGCTGGAGCATATTTACAATCGCACGCCCTCGAGCCGTTCGCCCCATTTCAGGGATATTATAGACCTTAATCCAGTGCAGTTTTCCGATTGAGGTAAACACCAACAGATACGCATGGGTGCTTGCTACAAAAAGATTGGTAATAAAATCACCATCCTCTTCAGAGAGCTTTTTAGAGCCACGAACCCCTTTTCCTCCCCGTCTTTGTGAACGGTAGAGACTTGGTGAGCACCGCTTAACGTAACCGCGATGACTAACCGAAACTACCATCTCTTCTTCAACGATCAGTTGTTCGCGATCGATCTCTTCGCCGTGCTGCTCAATAACGGTTTTTCGAGGGTCTCCGAACTTCTCCTTAACCTCTTCAAGCTCCTCACAGGCGATCCGATCAACTTCTGCCGGACTTGCAAGGATTTTTATATACATCGTGATTCGGGTGGTAACATCGAGATGCTCTGCATCGATCGCTTTTCGCTCTAATCCAGTAAGCCTTCGAAGAGGCATATCAAGAATCTGCTGTGCCTGAATCTCACTTAACTGAAAACGACTCTGAAGCTCTGCCTTTGCTTCCGCGGTGGAGTCTGAGGCGCGGATGATTTTTACTACTTCATCGATATTATCAAGCGCAATTCGCAATCCATCGAGGATATGCTGTCTTGCTCGAGCCTTTTCCAACTCAAACCGGGTTCTTCGGGTAATCACCGTGCGGCGATGATCCACAAAACAACGAAGAAGCTCTTTTAAGCCTAAAATTCTTGGCCGACCTTCGACAATCGCCAGCATAATCACCCCAAAACTTCGTTGCATCGGGGTTTGTGCATAGAGCTGGTTGAGAACCACATCGGTAGGGGTGTCTTTCTTCACCTCAACAACAATTCTCATTCCGTGCCGGTCAGATTCATCACGAAGCTTTGAAATACCCTCGATTTTCTTCTCTTGAACAAGCTCGGCGATCTTTTCAATAAGCTTTGCTTTATTGACCTGATAGGGGATCTCATCAACGATAATTGATTCGCGCCCATTTTTTTGCGCCTCAACATGCACCTTTGCTCGAATCTGAAAAATTCCTTTCCCCGTTGAGTACATCGCTCGGAGAGGTTCCGCCCCATAGATGATTCCTGCGGTTGGAAAATCAGGCCCAGGAACAACCTCCATCAACTCTTCAACGCTGATCTCTGGATCTTTTATCAAGCGAATCGTTGCTTCAACTATCTCTTTAAGATTGTGTGGAGGGATCGTAGAAGCCATCCCCACCGCAATGCCTTCCGCTCCATTAATCAACAGGTTTGGAACTCGAGAGGGAAGAACGACCGGTTCATCAACCGACTCATCAAAGTTAGGAACAAAGTTCACGGTATCTTGCTCGATATCTGCAAGCATCGCCTCTGCAAGGGCCGTCATTCGACACTCGGTGTATCGGTATGCTGCTGGAGCATCCCCATCTACGGAACCGAAATTCCCCTGCCCATCAATCAGTGGATAACGAAGGCTCCAATCCTG
>CAZDIO010000009.1:0-11392 GCA_964505555.1 uncultured Bdellovibrionales bacterium | reverse complement strand
GGGAGATCAGATCCGCACTCGGTTTAATGTGGTCGACAGTGATACTGATATTCGACAAATTGAATCTAGTGTTGAATTTCGAGTTCTTGAAAATATGAAGCTTGGTTATTACTCCCGGTATGATGATCTCACAGGTGAGTTTATTGAAAATCGAGTTGGCGCTCGTTTCTTTAGTAAGTGTAAATGTTGGGTCTTTGATGTTGATGTCGCGGATCGCACCAATCCAGATGAATCAACACTCTCCTTTACTCTGACCTTTATTGGCCTTGGGGAGTTAACGCAGGACTTTTTAACGTTAAATCAAAGCCAAAATGAAGATTTGGCTTCAATAGCGAGAGAGTAAACATATGAAGGGGATTATTCTTGCCGGGGGCTTGGGCACACGACTTCAACCCTGTACCCTTGTGACTAATAAGCATCTTCTCCCCGTGTACGATCGGCCGATGATCTACTACCCGCTGCAAACCTTAATTCAAGGGGGCATTACTGATATTTTAATTGTTACGGGGGGTCACTTTGCGGGAGATTTCTTAAAGCTTCTTGGAAATGGAAAGGCGTTTGGGTTAAAGCACCTAAATTATACCTACCAGGAAGGGGAAGGGGGAATTGCTGAGGCTTTGTCTCTCGCGGAGTATTTTTCAGCAAAGGAAAAAATATGTGTCATTCTTGGAGACAACTTGATTCAGGGTAGTATCGCTCCATTTGTTCAAGCCTATCAAGAGCAAGCACAGGGTGCAAAAATCATTCTTAAAGAAGTATCAGATGCTCACCGGTTTGGAGTTGCGCAGATTGATAAAGGAAAAGTAATTGATATTGTTGAAAAACCAAAGCAACCAAAATCTAACCTTGCAGTAACCGGGATCTATTTTTACGATTCGAGGGTTTTTGAGATGATTCAAACCCTAAAACCTTCGAATCGCGGAGAGCTGGAGATTACTGATGTCAACAACATGTATCTACAACGTGGAGAGCTTACCTACGATGTGATGACGGGTTGGTGGACCGATGCAGGAACATTTGAGTCGCTACGGAGAGCCACAAACCTCGTAGCAGAAACTGGGGCAAATAACATCAATCTATAACTTCTCCGTATCTTTTACATTTTTTGCGGTAACAGATGTCTAGAATTGAACCAATCAGGATGCAGAGAGTACAGTAAAAACGAAAAAGGTGTTCGATGCGTATGCTTATTACCGGCGGAGCCGGCTTTATTGGATCTAATTTTGTAAGGTGGCTTTTTGAACGTGAAGGAAAAGCGTTTGGAAAACATCGTGTGGTTGTGCTTGATGCGCTTACGTATGCTGGAAATCTTGCCAATATTTCTGGTCTTGAAAATACGTATGACTTTCGTTTTGTTCTTGGAAATATTCGAGATGCAGAGCTCGTGCGAAAGATTATTGAAGAGGAGAAGCTCGATACGATCGTTAACTTTGCAGCAGAGAGTCATGTGGATCGCTCGATCCTCGATCCTCTTGAATTTGTAAGGACAAATGTTGAAGGAACTCAAGTCCTTCTTACGGAAGGGAGGAGGTGTCAGATCAAGCGCTTCTTACAGATCTCAACTGATGAGGTGTATGGCTCACTTGGTCCAACAGGAAGATTTTCTGAGCTCTCGCCACTTGATCCTAGTAGTCCGTATTCGTCATCAAAAGCCGCAGCAGATCTTCTTGCACTTTCATTTTTCAAAACTCATGGATTTCCTGTCTTCGTTTCTCGATGTTCTAACAACTATGGACCGTATCAATTCCCAGAGAAACTTATTCCATTATTTATTACTAATGCGTTCCATGATGAACCGCTGCCTCTCTATGGCGATGGGAAAAATGTAAGAAGTTGGTTGCATGTAGATGATCACTCTCGAGCGCTCATGCTCATTCTTGAGAAGGGTCGTCCAGGAGAGGTCTACAACATTGGTGGTGCTCCAGAGTCTGAAAAAGAAAATATCGAAGTGACAGAACGAATCTTGTCAGCGTTAAAGAAGCCACACTCACTGATTAAAAAAGTAGAAGATCGACTCGGTCATGATCGCCGCTATGCGGTAGATTATTCAAAGATAGATAAGGAACTAAACTGGCAACCAAAGGTGGATTTCGAAACGGGGTTAAGAGATACTCTGGAGTGGTATCTCAATAACGCCTCCTGGTGGAAAGCGATTAAGAGTGGGGAATATACCTCATTTTATGAACTTTACTACCGTGATCGTTTAGAAAGGGCGGGTCAATAATGCTCTTTGGGAAAAAAGTGCTTCTTACGGGGGCGCACGGCATGCTCGCTGGGGATCTGCTTTGGGAGCTACGAGATTGTCAAGCAGAAATTGTTGCTACCGATATCTTGCCGGGGGAACGATTTGGTGTAGAGATCTCTACGCTAGATATCACGGATGAAGAGGATGTTTTTAAAACAATTTCTGTAACACAGCCTGATTGGATAATTAACTGCGCTGCTTATACCCAGGTTGATCGTGCTGAGAATGAAGAGGAGCGTGCCAAGGTATTAAATGAAAAAGGGGTGCTCTTCCTTGCTTGCGCTGCAGCCAAACACAATGGAAAGCTTCTTCATCTCTCTACGGATTATGTATTTGGAGGAAAAACAGGCAACGATCAGCGACGTATACCTTATGGAGAACTCGATTCACCCTCTCCGTGTGGCGTATATGGAGAGAGTAAATATTTGGGAGAGCGGGCTCTGAGAGAAGCCCTTCCAGAAAGATCGCTCCTTGTTCGCACCAGTTGGCTTCATGGTTTGTATGGCCCGAATTTTATCCATTCAATCTTGCATCTGGCCAAAGAAAAAAAGGAATTGAAGGTCGTCAGTGATCAGATAGGCTCTCCTACGTGGTCGTCTTGGCTTGCAAAAGTACTTATCAAACTTCTCCAGAGAGACGCTCGAGGAATTTATCATGTCTCTTCTCGGGGTGGGATTAGTTGGTTTGAATACGCAAAGGAAATTGTAGCCGGTGCAAATTTAAGCACAACGATTTTACCGCAAACAACCGTGGAGCTTGCACGACCGGCGCCCCGACCAGCGTATTCAACGCTCGATGTTTCAAAGGTCGAGGAAGAGCTTGGGGAGCCTTGTATCTCCTGGAAAGACGGGGTAAAAGCTCACCTTCAAGCATTGGGCGAGTATCGACGAGGAAGCAATGAGTAAGTTAGTTTTTGGTAAGCTTGGCACGAATTGTTCGGCCGTGGGCGTAATTATGGCTGGTGGACACGGCACTCGGTTTTGGCCTGCGAGTCGGAAACACTATCCAAAGCAGTTTCTTTCGGTTCCTGAAAAAGGGGGGAGCACACCTCCAACAAGCTTAATCCAAAAAGCCGCAGCACGACTGGTGCCGATTACGGGGAGTGAGTCAATTGTTGTCTCCACAGGAAAGGATCACCTCTCCTTGGTTAAGGAACATCTTCCGAATGTTGTAATTCTTTGTGAGCCTGTGGCAAGAAATACCGCACCTTGTATCGGATATGCAGCACTGAAAGTGCTTGCCGATGTTGGTGATGTTCCGATGATCTGCGTTCCTGCGGATCACCTTATTGAAAAACTTGATCTCTTTCATCAGTGCTTAAAGAACGGACTTAATATTGTAGGTGAAGAGGATGTGTTGTGCACTATTGGTATTAAGCCAACTGCACCAGAGACTGGCTTTGGGTATATTCGACGGGGGATAAAAAAGAGAGAGGATATTTATCAAGTAGAAAAGTTTTTTGAAAAACCCTCCAGACCAAAGGCAGAGGAATTTTTCAACTCGGGGGAATATTACTGGAACAGCGGGATGTTTCTATGGCGACCCAGAGTGATTCTCAATGCAATTTCTGAGCACATTCCACGGCTTGCAAAGCATTTAGATGAGATTGCAAAGCACCTTGGAGCTGCTGATGAGGAGGAGCAAATAACTACGATATTTCAAGAAATTGATGCTGAGTCTATTGACTATGGAGTGATGGAAAAAGCAAACAATGTCGTTGTTCTTTCTTCTGATTTTTCTTGGAGTGATGTAGGCTCTTGGGCTGCCTGGGATCAGCACCTTCCTGAGGAGGGAAGGGATGAGCATGAAAATTATTTGCAAGGAGAGGGAGTTTTTATTAATAGCCGAGGTTGTACATTTCTTGGGGGAAAGCGGTTTCTTGGTGGGGTAGGGTTAGAAGATCTGATCATTGTAGAAACCGATGATGCGCTTCTTGTATGTAATAAGAACAACACCCAGGAGGTAAAGCAGATTATAGAGGTTTTGAAGAAACAAGGGCGTGAAGATCTGTTGTAGAAATATCAATATCAACGCAAAGAAACAACGAGACATTAAATTTTGTAAAGTGCGATGAAGAAACAAAAAGTTGCTTTAGTAACGGGGATCACCGGTCAAGATGGTTCATATTTAGCGGAATTCTTGCTCTCTCAAGGATACCGCGTTGTTGGAATGGTGCGACGGGCATCAACCGAGAATTTTGAACGAATTGCGCACCTTCGTAACAAAGTTGAGCTTTTGCAAGGAGATCTTCTTGATCAGCTCTCATTAATTAGCGTGCTAACTGATGTAAAACCAGATGAGGTTTATAATCTAGCAGCACAAAGCTTTGTGCCCACGAGTTGGCAACAGCCTGTGCTTACCGGAGAATTTACTGCACTGGGGGTAACGCGGCTGCTGGAAGCGGTTCGTCTGGTAAATCCACAGATTCGGTTCTATCAGGCGTCAAGTTCTGAAATGTATGGGAAGGTTCGAGAGACCCCACAAAACGAGCTTACCCCATTCTATCCTCGCTCTCCCTATGGTGTTGCTAAATGTTATGGGCATTTTATTACCGTCAACTATCGAGAAAGTTATAATCTATTTGCCGTCTCTGGGATTTTATTCAATCATGAGTCCCCACGAAGAGGGCTTGAGTTTGTTACCCGTAAGGTCACTCATGGCGTGGCGAGAATTAAATTGGGAATTGATACTGAGCTTCGGTTGGGAAATCTTGATGCGAAACGGGATTGGGGGTTTGCGGGTGATTATGTGAAGGCGATGTGGCAGATGTTGCAACAATCGGAACCTGAGGATTATGTTATTGCCACGGGGGAAACCCACTCAGTCAAGGATCTCGTAGAATGTGCGTTTTCTCACGTGGGACTTGATTGGAAGAAGTATGTTAAGAGTGATGAGCGATTTATGCGCCCAGCCGAAGTGGATCTTCTCGTAGGAGATCATTCCAAGGCACGAAAAGACTTTGGATGGGATCCTGAGGTAAGTTTTGAATCGCTGGTGAAGATGATGGTTGATGCAGATATTGAGAGGAACCAAAAGAAGTAAACATGCGAGCATTAATTACTGGTGGTCATGGATTTGTTGGAAGACATCTTGCAGAGCATCTCTTAAAATGCGGTGATGATGTTGCGCTCACCTACCACCCGAAAGCAAAAGAAGAAGACAATAAAAACAAGTATCCAATTCCGAAGGCTGTTCAGTCATTTGCATTGGACGTAGCGGATAAAAAAGGCGTGGAGCAGCTCCTTGCGCTTCTTCAACCAGATGCAATTTACCATCTTGCCGGATTGAGCTTTGTTCCTTCGCAAGAGAACGATCTGGAAAGAGTATTTCAAGTAAATACCTTTGGAACGAGCAATATTTTAGAGGCGGTCAGTAAGCATTCAAAAAAATCTCGGGTACTTGTGGTTACCTCGGCAGAAGTATATGGGGAACCTCGACCAGGAAGTCTTCCTCTTACAGAGCTTGCGGAATTGCGGCCAGTTACTGTGTATGGTGCATCAAAAGCAGCAGCAGACGTAATTTCCTTTAAATACTTTTTTCATGACAGCGTGGATGTTTTGCGGGTGCGACCGTTTAATCATCTTGGTCCGGGGCAGAGTGAGAATTTCTCTATCGCTGGATTTGCAAAGCAGGTAGCGGCAATTAAGTTAGGAAAAGCATCAAACAAGATCCTTGTTGGAAATTTAGAAGCAAAACGAGATTTTAGTGATGTTTCAGATATCGTTCGCGGGTATCGAGAGGCGCTTCTTAATGGGAAGCGGGGTGAGGCGTATAATCTCTGCTCAGGAAAGAGTGTTGAAATTAAGGAGATGCTCACCAAATTAATTTCGATAGCGGAGATCGAAGCGGAGATTGAGGTTGATGAAGCACGGTTACGACCTGTTGATATCGCTGATATTTATGGAAGTTATCAAAAAGCTCAAAAAGATTTTGGCTGGAAGCCGCGAATTGAGCTTGATGGAACACTCTCTAGCTTGCTTGCTTATTGGATTGAGGTCTTAGGGGCAAAGGAGAGGTAGTGTGTAGTGGGTTGGGGTCTCTGGGAGATCCGAAGCGTTGAAGAGGGGGAAGGGTCCTTGAAAAACTTCCCTCACGGGATTGGTTGCGCCAATCCCTTCGGCGCGGAAACGGTTTTTCAAGGACCCTTCCCCCTCTTCAACGCTGACGATGTGTCGTTGGTTGTTTTCAATTATCTTTCTTAATCTTAGACCCCGTATCAAAACCTTCCCGACCAAAGTCTCTAAAAGTTTTTATACACTATCTTAGACTTTCACTTAACCTTCTCCTTAAACTACACTTAGCCTTGCACCTGCACTTGCTCTAAGTGTAGTTTAAGGAGAAGACTTAAAGACCCTAAGTCTAAGGTTTCTTTAGGCAACTACATCGGATACTTAGGCGTATCGACGAGCAATGTGTCGAGAACGGGGGTTTCTTGGTCTTCGGGATTTTCTTCGAGATAACGTCCAAGGAGTGAGAAGAGTTCGGTTTTTGTAAATGGCTTTCTGAGATAGTCGGTAAAGAGTGAGGCAGTTTTAGTCTGATTTTTATTCATCAGCCCACTAAAGGCGATAATTGGAGCGGTGTATCCTTTCTGACGAAGAAGAGTCGCTACGGAGATTCCATCAAGACCTGGAAGTTGACCGCTGAGGATAACGAGATCGAATTTTTCAGATCGTGCGCGTTTGACAGCTTCTTTTCCGTCTTGAACGACCGATACGTTAACGCCACATTTTGCTAGAAGATAAGAGAGCAATTGTTGAGTGTCAGGACAGTCTTCTGCAATCAGAACGTTTCCATTAAAGTGAGGATAGTCATTTGTTTCCAGAGTATTCGTGGCTGAAGTATTTGCACCGATCATCTGCACCGAATCAAGTGGCCCCGTATCAATTGAGACTTGAAATACCTGCTTCAGATCTTCTTCAGAAGTGACTTTCAGTGAGCCACCGAGGCGTTCGGCAAGCTCCTGGGCAAGAAATAATTCTAGACTAACCTCTTGGAACTCGCTTCGGAGAAGCTCGTTTTCTCCTCGTGGATGTAAACCGATTCCGCTGTAGCGAATCTGAAAAATGCATTGTGAGAGATCAACATCACAACTGACATCGACCATGATCTCTCCCTGCTGTGCAAGCTCAATGGCGGTAGAGAGTAAATAAAAGAGAATCTGTTGAAGTCGTTCGGGATCGGTAAGCACCATTTCAGGAATAGGCGTTGAGTGTGCCACGTGAAGAGAGAGACCTTTATCGAGGGCTTTTCTTCGCATTTTGCGGTCAACTTCGGAGAGTATTTTTGTTGCTGAGGTTTGAACAACCTCTACGGGGAGCATCCCTGACTTGAGCTGGGAGAGATCGGCGCTACTTTTTATGAGTCGCAATAAGTAATTACTATTTCGCTGAATGGTTTCAACCATTGATCGTCTCATCGTGGCGGGGAGTTTTTCAGAAAGGAGCATTTCGGTAAAACCGACAATCGTTGTTAATGGTCGACAGAGTTCCTGTTGCATCGTAAACAGAAAGGCATCTTGCACTTCGAGAGAGGTTTCTCGAGCTTCGAGATCACTGGAGAGCTTTTTTACCGTCTTCATTCGAGCGATGGCATATTCCATTGAGCGAAGAATTCCCTCACCGTTGAGTTCTCGTTTCAGGAGAAAGTCTTGAGCACCTGCGGCGATCGCTTCATTTTCTCGTTGATGATGTCGAGCACCGCTTAAAACGAGAATAGGGATTTCTGGCGCAGCGCTTCTTACCGCGACGATTCCTTCTATGCCACATGAATCTGGTAAGTGCGCATCAAGAAGCACAATGTCAAATTGATCACTGAGTAACATCTTCATGGCACCAGCAATGCTTGGTGCATGGAGAATACGAACACTTCCTAATTTTGAGAGTCCTTCATGGCAGGCGTGAACCACCATTCGGGAGATGGTTCGAGATTCTGTTTCATTAGCTGTTACAAGCAGCGCTTCTATTGTCTGCGTTCCCACGGTTCCCTTATTACGCACGGATCTAAAAAATGCTGAAGAAAATTAAGAACATAAGATGTATCGGCTAAAGGTTGGCGACAGTTTAGACTATGGACCGGAAGATTGACGCGAGAGCCGTTTGAGGTAAGAGGAAATGAATTTGAACACAGAGTTTCACAGGGTTGCACAGAGTTAAATGGTAGAGCTAAAAGCCTTTTTCTGACCTCTGTGTGACTCTGTGAAACTCTGTGTTCAATTAAAAATCTATAGAAGATTACGAGTCGCAACAAATTCCGGCAGTCTACACCAGAGCCAAAGCAAAACGGCGTTAGGGCTGCTCGGCTCCGGTCATGAGAAAGCCGCCAAGGCTTGCAAAAAGAATGTTTGCTGCCCATGCCGCGGGCACAACAGGAATAAGTTCTGCCGCCCCAAATGATGTTGCAAACGCATGAATGAAGTAATACCCAAAACCCGTTGAGACCCCTGCCAAAAAGCTTGTTGTTAGTGTTCCAGAGCGTGCGGAACTCAGTGCAAAGGGAAAAGCTACAAGAATAATGATCACATTAATCAAAGGAAAAGAAAGTTTAGCATGGAGTTCAACAAGGTATTTGCTGACAGGGACTCCTTCACTTTTTAATTTCGCAATATAGCTTCGGAGCGCAAGAAAGCTTAAAGACTCAGGGCTCTTTTCATGATTGAGAAAATCTGCAGGTGTTTCGCGAATTGGTAGAGGAAGGAGGGAAAACCTTGAGGTAGCGACACTTCCTTCTGCATCAAATGTGGTTTCAATGACCTCTTCCATTACCCAGCCAATGTTTGGTCCTTTCCAGAGAACACGATTGGCATCAATCCGTGAGCGCAAAAGAAAAGAGTCGCTGAATTCATAGATAGATACTTGGTGAAGGGTCGCAGAGCGAGAATCATAAAAGCCGACGTTAAAAAATTTATTTTGTTGGCGGAGCCAAAATTGAGAACGGCTCAGGCTTCCTTTCTCGGCCTTTTTTCTGATATCAAAATGATAAATCTGATCAACTTTTTCGCTTGCCCAGGGAACGATCGTTTCTCCAGCAAGAAACATTAAAAACGAAAAAACTATTCCCATCAGCACGAGTGGACGAGCAAGCCAAAAAAGGCTGACGCCGCAGGCACGCATCGCAGTAATTTCACTTTGTTGAGACATTCGACCGACTGTTAATAGTGTTGCAATCAGCACCGCAACAGGGGCCATGAGTTGCACAATTAAGGGAATTTTAAAAAAGAGATAAGACAATACTTGGAGAAGAGAGGCATCGTCACCAAAGAATACTTTAATACGCTCAAAGAAATCAAAGACAAGAAAGAGTAAGCACGAACTCAGGAGGCAAAGAAAGAAAGTGCTGAGAAATTGACTAATAATATATCGTTGTAAAATGGTTGGACGAAATGGAAAACGACGAGCACGTATCATATCATTTGCCTCGATTTGATGGTGTGTTTGAGGAGAGGCTGAGATTCATCGCCTGTGAAGCTTTTGAAAGCAGGTGATGATAGAGGCCTCCTAAGGCAAGCCACTGCTCACTTTCAATATGTTGGAAAAAGTAATATCCAACCCCGATAAAAATAATATTTGGAAGCCACATAATGATATATGGAGAGATCAAGGCTTGTTCCCCTAGTGCGGTAGCAAAAGCGACAAGGACATAGTAGACGAGTATTAAAAAGATCCCTAAAGCATAGCTTGCGCTAGAACTATATGACCGCCGGTGCGGTTGAATACCTAGGGCCATGGCGATCATCGCAATGGCAACACATGAAAAGGGAAAGACAAAGCGTTTTTGATGCTCCACCTGATAGCGAGAGCGCTGTTTAAGATCTGCGCTTGAGAGTGGGCTTGGCTTTTGGTCAAGTTTCCAAAGAGCTTTTTTTAGTTCGCCAACAAACATTTCATCTGACTTTTTGCCTTTTTCGGCGGCTTCATTTTGAAGGAGTTCTTGTTGGTTTAAGTTGATATTGTTAATATCAAAATACGTAACACTATAGCTTGAACCACTTCCTTCATGAATACTTCCATCCCAGAGTTGAAAGGAGAGCGTCCGCGCACTATCATCGGAGATGAGTAAACCGTTTCGTGCGATGAAAATGCTTGGTTTTTCTGAGTTTCGTTGATCGGCAATGATCACATCAGTAAGTTTTGTTCCCTGCTCCTCAATGCTCGTTGCATACACCGTAAGCAGACCAAGATCGTTAAATACTCCCGCGATGAGTCCGGCGCTTGCTTGTTTCTTGGCCACTTCAAACAGGCCTTTTCCGAGTTGATAGTTAGCCCAGGGACGAACCCAGAGGGTAAGAAGTAAAGTGAAAAGCCCTATGAGGGTGCAGAAGGTAATTACTGGACGAAACAAAAATTGGAGACTTTGGCCTGAGGCGCGGATCGCAATAAGTTCGCTGTCGCTGCTGAGCCTACTAAAGGCAATGATAATTGCTAAAAGGAGTGACATCGGGATGGTTAACTCTAGGAAGCGGGGAATGATGTATGAAAAAAAGAGAAGAATATCTGGGAGGGTGGCGGTGCGGTTTACAACGAGCTCCATGAGCTTGAGGACGCGGGTGAGAAATAGGATGCCGGTAAAAACAAAGAGTGAGACAAAGAAAGGGCCGGTGATTTCTCGAAAAATATAGCGAAAGAGAATGTTTCGATTTGGGCTCAAAGCACTCGGAGAATATTTTTTGAGTATCTGGCCGCTTCTTGCTGTGTTGTCGCTTAGTAGGTCATGTAGCGCTTCATGCGGTCGATATCTTTTCGGCGTTTTTTTTGCGCTTCTTTTGATTTTCGTTTCTTTTTCTCAGATGGCTTTTCATAAAAGCGTCGAGTCTTTAGCTCTTTAAAAACCCCTTCTCGGATCAGCTTACGCTTTAAAATGCGCATTGCTTTTTCCAGACTGTGATCTACGTAAATCTCAACCATCTCTGCTAAATAAACTCCTAAGCGATATTAAGTGTTATTTCTCCAAAAGAAAGGGAGATAATGACCACTTTTTAGTAAAAAGGCAAATTAGAAAAGTATCTGGTACGAATGGCATTAAGATAAGCGTTTATCGAGCCTTTTTTGAATAACACAGAGTTTCACGGAGTTCCACAGAGTTAAATTCATTAACTTTTTTTCTTCACTCTGTGAGACTCCGTGAAACTCTGTGTTAAAATACTTCTTA
>CAZDIO010000008.1:0-17413 GCA_964505555.1 uncultured Bdellovibrionales bacterium | reverse complement strand
CCGGCTCGCAACGACAGGGGGGGCGAAATGTCTGACAGAACGTAATCTAAAAGGACTTAAGCGTTTGCGGCTTGAGGGGTGTTTGGAGTTTCGAGGAAGGTCATTCCTAGTCGCTTTAAGAGCTTCTTGTCTTCTGTATCTCCAGGATTTGGAGTGGTAAGAAGTTTCTCCCCTGCAAAGATTGAGTTTGCACCAGCAAGAAAGCAGAGCGCTTGCGTTTCATCGCTCATCTCTGTTCTTCCTGCAGAGAGACGCACGTAAGATTTTGGCATGATGATCCTTGCCGTTGCGACAAGCCTTACAAATTCCAGCGCATCAACCGCCTCACCTATTGCCAATGGGGTACCTTCAACCCGAACAAGCATATTAATCGGAACACTTTCGGGGTGGGGGTTTTGTTGAACGAGTGCTTCTAGCAATCCCAATCGATCATCGATGCTCTCGCCCATACCGATGATTCCGCCACAACAAACGGTGATCCCCGCCTTTCTGACGGAGGCGAGAGTGTTTAGTCGATCTTCATAAGTTCTTGTGGTGATGATCTTGTCGTAATACTCAGGAGAGGTATCGAGGTTATGGTTATATGCATAACACCCAGCGTTTTTCAGACGAACTGCTTGTGTTTCGCTGAGCATGCCAAGGGTGCAGCATACTTCTAAGCCGAGCCCAGAGACCGCTTCGACGATTTCAAGAACCTCTTCAAACTCTTTGCCATCTTTTACCTCTCGCCAGGCAGCACCCATACAAAAACGGGTTGAGCCTTTTCTCTTTGCCTCAGAAGCTTTGGCAACGACGATCTCTTTTGGGAGTAACTTTTCACGCTCTACTTCTGTTTTGTAGTGAGCGCTCTGTGGACAATAGGCGCAGTCTTCAGGACAACCTCCGGTCTTAATTGAGAGCAGGGTTGAGCACTGCACAACGGTTGTAGGAAAGGAGTTTCGATGAACGGTCTGTGCTTGATAGATGAGCTCTGGAAAGGGTTGTGAGTAAACTGCCCTTATCTCATCTCTGGTCCAATCGTAACGAAGTTTATCAAGCATAGTGCACCGATAAAAAATGCATTGTATTTACCGAGCAAGCTTAGTGTAATCAGCTTTTATATGCAACGGCAGGGGGTAGATTTCCCCATCAAGCATAGTAAGAATTAAGTCGATTTCTATAGAGTTAAATAGTTGCCCAGCTTATGCTTTTTGGGGTCAAAATAAAAAATCTTAATGCTCAAACTACCTAAAACCGTCTCTGCTCATTTTATTCACGATCTTGAAGATTGTGTAAAATCAGAAACACTAGAAGAGCTCTTTAAAAAGATTGCACCTTTTATTCAGAGACATTTTCTTTGTGAAGATGTTGTTGTTGGATATGAAGTGTCGGAGGATCTCGCTTCGAGGCTTGTTCTTACAAGTTCGCGAAGAAAGAATGCACCAGAAGGTTTTTCAGAAGAGTTCTCTACAAGATGGATATCGAGCGGAATTCACGAACAGGTTCTTAGCGATCTGAGGCGAAGGCTCGCCCCTGTTTCTTACAGCACTTTTAGTTGGCCGTATCGTGCGGCGATGCAAGATAAAGACACTGCCTACCGTTGCCCCAGAGACTATAATTTATTTTTGCCATTTTCCTCTCAATTGGTTGTTACCGATGAAAAAGAGCGCACCTATTTTGGATATATCGGGGTTCTTTTTGATCGTTTTCCGGATTTTGGAGATGATGCTCTCCAGCTGATTGTCACCTTTCCGGCGTTAATGTCGGAGATTGTTTCCGTATTTGTCCGCGATCGGTAGGATCGTTCCAATAGTTCGGATGAGGAGGCGAAAACTCTTCATTGTTCCCTTCCAGAAGCCCTTAGAACCATTAGTTTTTCACCGGTTTTTCTGATATGCTAGGCGTTATTTCGTTTGGAAGTTTTCTCAGATTCTTTTTAATGATTATCTTGGGAAGAGAGAAAACCTTTGCTTTTTTAATCGGTATATCTCTGATTGTGCCGTTTGAAGAAAGCAGAGGCGGTATTTAAAGGTTTTATTTACGTGAATTGTTTTATCTTTTAATCCAAACTTTACCTATGCTGTGAGTTGCTGAGATAGGTGACAACCTCTGAGCTTGTTAACATAATCGGCTCAAAGGTTGTCGTCGAGTCAAGTGACTTGTGCAACCAGTGTGCAGTTTTGGAGTTTAACAATGCACGCGTCGAAGAAGATCGGAAGTAAATGTTTGGGCATCGCCGTCGCCCTGTTGACGGTTATTGGGCCATTAGCACCGACGATTGCGGAAGCGCGAAATGTCGGAAAAGTGCGGCCTGTTGTTGACCCGCAGTACTGGGGTCCTGGGCTGGAGTTCCGGGAAGCCCTGGGAGCGTGGAGAGATGCTCGAGGCATCGTTCCTGACTCCACTCAACCGGTCGTTTACGGGAGCATCACTGCGGCCCCGGGGAGCCCCTCTCTGAACGGAAGTTCTACCGGTGTAGACGTTCCCACCTTCCTTGAAACGGAGGAGGGAATCACTGCCGGGCAGGGGCATGTCACTTTCGGTCGGGTATCAGCGAATTTTGTCTCCGTGTTTGATGAGACGATGGTCAGCGGGGTCATCTCACTGTCCGCCGGGAAGCTCATCGTCAACGGCGTCATCGCTGTAGATAGCCAGTCGGAACCATTTAGCGCGGAACTCCTTCCGGATGGGGGCGTGATGGTGAATGAGGGGGAAAATTTTCTCTCCCTCGAAGGGCTTGCAGCCCCATTGGCAGCGAAGGTGATAGTTCCCTTCATAAACCCTCTCGCGGCGATCGAGCCTGTCACGGCATTGGCTATCGTCATTGTCGCCGTCGTCATTGTGGCGGCTGTCTGCATTGTTGGAGCCATTTTCGGGTGGTTCAGTTGTGATATCACCTGGATGCGGATGTGGACGCCTTCTTGGGTACCCGTTCGTCGGCTATTGAGCGCTTTTCCGGAGGCACGCTTAACATGAACTGTTTATCGGCAAAGATAATCAGGGTCGGATTTCCAGCGATCGCCATCCTGGAGGGCGGCAAGGGACTCATTGAACAGTCCATATCCTGGCAGTCCGCGATGGGTCTTCTCGTAGTGGGTATCGCCTTGGGGTTTACGCTTGCGGACCTCACGGTAAAGGTCAGCGCCCACGCGAAACGTTCCAGTAGCGTTCTTTGGAGTCTGGTCGAGGGTGCGATTCTAGCATTGGTAATCTGCATGCCGTTTGCCCTTGGGCTTTTCGCTCAGATGCTAGGTGTGCGTTTTACCGGTGTCTGCGAACTTCTCGTCCTCTCAAGAACTCACGTCGGTGTGTTCTGTATTTTCAGTTTTGGAATGTTCGTGTGTGATGTGTTGAGACGACCCCGACGGGTCGTCTTCGCATAACGGATAAGGATGGTGACGCGCTGCCTCCCTCCTCGGTCTGACAGACCTTGGGGGGAGGCAGCAATTTTACTTCAGAGAGCCATTTTATAAAGGTTCTAAATACCGCCTGGTGTTTTCAATAAAAAGCATCATTCTTTCACCGACAGAAATAGGGGTCTTATGAGAAAGACTGAATTCTTTGTGGCCCTTGTCGTCTTACAGAAGCTTATGTCTCTAAGAAAATTAAATAAGAAATATTTTTTGTTGGCGATCTTCTCTTTATCTTCGATTGGAACCAGCGAAGCAGAACTAAGAATCACCCCAAACGCCAGTCGCACGGGGAAAATCGCGTTTACGTATATCAAAAAAGATAAAGATAGCGATCTCTATCTCCTTGATCTTTCAACTCAGAAGTTAACCGCTCTCTATACCAGTAAGGCACTTGATGAATATCCCGTATGGTCGCCTGATGGAAAACAAATAGCTTTTTATTCAGACATCTCTGGAGATCGTGAAATTTATGTAATGAACAGTGATGGGAGTGCGGTAACACAATTAACGCACTCAAAGGGCATTGATGAAGATCCTGATTGGTCCCCTGATGGAAAAGAGATCGTCTTTCGAAGTGAACGAGAGAAGGGAAAGAGTAATCTGTATCTGATGAAGAGTGATGGTTCAAATGTTCGACAGCTAACGTTTGATCGCTTTACTTACTCCGTTCCCCGCTGGTCACCAGATAAGCGCTCCCTTCTCTATTCAAGTAATGAAGATCGCCCTGGTTGGGATATTATGATCTACGATTTTGCCACGAAACAAAAGAAGCAACTAACGAAAGGGTTTAAAACCTTTTGTCATGCAAGTTGGAGTAATGATGGTTCACGCTATGCACTCTCACACGGCTCTGGAAACTCAATAGATATCTGGACTGGAAAACTTGGAGAGGAAGCAAAACGAACCATCGCTCACGATGGCCGAGACTATGACGTCGTGTGGGCAGAGAATGACACGAAACTATATTTTGTCAGTGAGTCATCACCGGGAAAAGAGGATTATCAACTTTTTGAATTTGACCTAAAAACAAAGAAAGAAACTCAACTGACAACCGGTGATGGTGCAGTGCGCGATCCAAGTTGGACCTCACATCGTTAACGAAATTACGGTCATGCCAAACCCGAAACAACATCTTAGTGGTGCTGTTCTTTCTACCGATATTACAAAAAGGAAAGCCGAGGTCTTCTAGAACGTCGCTGATGAATTAAAGGTGAGATCCAAGCATTGGAAATTTAACCTAAGATTTGTTAAACAGTATCAGACTTTGTTGTTCTTTCTCATCTTAGATTTGTAGTTAGGTTTTCTCATTCCTACTAACACCCTTTTATGTCGGCTTCTGGTTCGTAAATGAATGTTTCGTTTAGGAGCCAGGAGACCGGTATTTCAGCGGGAAATGCTAGTCAGGGATGGTTTGTTTTGGAGTCAAAAAAAATGGAGCGGCCGATACCACAACCAAAAATTCAGGCAATCCTCAAAAAAGCACCAGTTCAGGAGATTCCAACTGCCCAAATTCGGGTGTCCTCATTTCAACCGCGAGTGGGAGAGATAACGACGGCCAGCGTGAAAAGTCTTGCTGCTTCCATCAGGGAGGATGGTCAGATTGAGACGGCAATAGTTCGACGGACTGGCGATCCGAAGAAGCCTTTTGAACTGATCGCCGGGGAGAGGCGCTGGCGATCTTGTAAGCTTTTGGGCTGGGATCTTCGTGCATCGATCGTTGAAACAGACGATCCACGAGTGATCGCTCGCCTTGCGCTGGGATCGAATGAAAAGCGCAAAAAACTTACCGGCCTCGATATTCTCACTTCCTGCATACGAATGCGAAACGAGTTGGAGATGTCGGTAAGTGACATAGGCGGCGTATTTATTCGTTCGGTGCAATGGGCATCAAATGTCCTTGCTTGTGAACGTCTGCACCCGAAGATCAAGCCGCTGCTGGCGATACCACGCACGAAAGGTGGAATCTCTCTCTCCGTTGGAATCGAGTTGGCCGGTCTTACTCCGGCTTATCAACTCAAGGCGCTTAAACGCATTCGTGCGGGACGAGGAGGACAGAAAACGGCGCGGAAAGTTGTGGGGGAGATGAAACAGGCGGGTGCACCCCTGCACGCCGACGCTGCGGAACGGATTCTGCGTGAGGTAACAACAGTCATGCTTTTCACAAGGCGTTGTACAGAACTCACGGCAGAGCTTAAGCCGTGGACAACGGCGGCACGAAAAAAAGCCTTGGGTGTTCTCGATGATACCCAGAGGAGCAGAGCTCAGGATGCATTTCGACGAGTGATCGAGAAAGTTCGGGAGGTCGCGAGCGCTTGCGGCATGGATCGTGAACTTGCAAGCTCTGCTGCGTGACCGAGTCCTTTGATTGACTCATTGGTTTAATCGAAGGTGGTGATATGTCCGTTCTGCGGGAGCTTCTCGGACTATTAGTCGATTGCTAGAAAGCTCCCGCATATTAAAAAATAAATCCACATCAGCTCTCGCACTAGAGAAAAAACTCAACAAAACTCTTTCTGATACGCATCTTCACTGTAGATAATTTCTGGTCTTTCAGGAGAAAAAGTAGAGAGGATCTCTTTTCCGGTTTTTTCACACCGGCGCACCCACAGTTTGCGAGGATTTCTCCGCTGCATTCGCTGAAGATGCCGTGTATTTGGATGAACATGAGGGAGGGGGATCTTCTTTTTTCGATAAAAATCTAACTCCTGGCGCACGATTCGAAAGGGGATATTTGTTTCCTGGCAGCAAATAGCTTTTGATAAGATATCTTCTGACACCTCGGAGATTGAATCCGGTAATTCCTTGGCAGAGATGATCTTTTCTACCTGCGGCTCTGGAGCACGAAACTCAGACCATTTATATCCACGAGAAAGAACCTCTTCTTTGGTAAGAGGCATATAGTCCTGTGCTGCCGATTCTTGGTACCCAAAGGGCGAAAGAGTTGGTGGAAAAAACTCACCCCATTCTTTTGAGCGCCTCATGTGCTCAATGATTTGTGGCACCAAACGCTCATACTCTTCTTTTGAATATTGTTTATTAAAGACACAGTAACTTTTGTGTTTTAGTCCAACGCAACCAAAACAATTCTCACAGGAAACAAGACTGTCGGAATAATATACCTGGGCACTGTGTTTGGTGTTTGTAGAAAACAAAACATCATGTCCACCATAGACAACACAGCACTCATAGCAAAGCTCTGTGGGGTATGACCCGGCAGAGTAGATATCCATGGAATCTTTAAGGTATAAAAAAGAGCTAAGATAACTAATATCTTCCCCATCATAACCATCAAAACACTCGTGAGCATGCTTGCAGTTTCGGAGATTCTCCCCAGAGCAATCCTCGGTTTGAATGTTCATCGTCGCTCGATGAGGTTGAGTGAGCTTAAAAGATAAAAACTTCTGTTGATATTTTTCTAATGAAACTCGGGAAGATAAATTAATCGTAGCGAGCTGACGTTCATATTCTTCACGGGTGAGCTGCTTGTTAAAGATGCAGTACCGCTTGTTTCGTAGATTCATACAGCAAATACAGTTTTCACATCCAACAAGACCGTATCCAAAGACACAGTTTCTGCAGTTTTGTGAAAAATCCAAAAAAGAGCAGTCGTAACAATCAATACAATCTGTGCAATCATAGAGTAACTCACTTCGAACTACCCAGAGCGAGTCGCAGATATCTCGGCTTTCATTTACCGTATAGCTGTAGAAGGCATTTTCGGTGTTACAAGCAATCAGGCTCGACATGTAGCAATTTCGTGAGTCTCTTGTGTAGTTGTTGTAATCACAGTTTTCGCAATTGCTAATATAGATAGATTGGCGAGGGACTACATTAAGGAGCGCTGCAAATTGAGAGAAGAATGGTTTCTCAAAATCAAACTCTCGTCCGTAATCAAAACCATCCCAGCTATCTGACCACCACTCTTCGGGGGTAAGAATCGGGTAAGGTTTGTCGGGTGAGTACATCGAGATAATTCGCTTCTCCTTTGAATGCACGCCCTTTGGGATAGTTCGTGCATAAAAATTTCGTTCATTTCGAAAGCTCATCCGTCGTCGTTTTCGTTCATCGGGAGCTAAGGTTGGGGGAGGGATCTCATGGCGTTTCCCGCCAATAACTGGAGAGACACGGCTATAAAAACTAAGATCGCGCTCAGAGATCTGAAATGGTTGACCTGTAACGGCGCAGTGATGAAGGGTGGGACGAAGCATGGGTGTAGTTTATCCTAAAGGAAGGTGTTTTTCTATGTTAGGGAAGTTTCTTAATTGAACACAGAGTTTAAATTATTAATTTCTTTTTTACTCTGTGTAACCCTGTGAAACTCTGTGTTCAATACCCCACCCTACGCCTGCCAATTACCTCTCAATTAGCCAAATAATCCAACAAATAAACGTTTTATAGGAAGGCTACAGTTTGTGCAGATCTCGCCATAACATAGGAGAGGGAATCTTATGTATTTTTAGGTAAAAACAGGGGTTCCCTCGTAGGTTGATTCTCCAAAGGATCTGATGGCTACAGATAAAAAAATTGAAGTTCGAGCGGAAGATATCAAGGTCGATGGTACCTTAGAGAGCCAACACGTCGATATCGAGCATATCCGTATCCGGCTTGCTCGCCCTTTAGAGCTTGATTTTAACTGGATTGGAAACAAGAAAGTTCTAAACCAGTTAAAAGCTTCCTGGTTTGCAATTCATAGCGCTGATACACCGATGAATCCCCGTTTGGTCGGAAAACCAGGGGTGGGAAAAACTGCCCTTGCCTACAGTGTGGGAAAGATGTTGGGACTTCCGGTGTATTTCTTCCAAGCAACATCCGATACTGCGCCAAACGATGTTTTAATTAATCCGGTAGTTGTTGAAACTGGAAAAGATCTATCACGTATTGAATATGTAGCGAGCCCTCTTGTTAGTGCGATGATCGTCGGTGGTGTGATCGTATTTGATGAAGGAAATCGTATGCAGGAGAAAGCTTGGGCCGCACTTGCGCCACTTCTTGATTCACGACGGTATATTGAGTCGATGACCCTTGGCTTACTCATCCGGGCGCACAAAAATTTTCGCTTTGTATCTACGATGAACGATGATGCAAGCTGCTTTGAATTACCGGAGTACATTAAGTCTCGATTGCAGCCTCAAATTCAGGTTGATTTTCCAGAGCGCGTTGAAGAGCGTCGGATTCTTGAACAAAATCTGCCGCACACCAATCCAGTCATCCTTGATTATGTTGCCGACTTTTTGGAACTTGCACATAAAGAAGATGATCGGATTACGGTACGTGAGGGAATCCACGTTGCAAACTACGCCGGAAAAATCGTTGAATACGAAGCAAACTGCGGACGTGAAATGGACTGTGGTGAAGCAGTCATTGTTGCTGTTGAGCAGATCCTCGGTGTCAGACAAGCCCGCTACATCAAACGCATCCTCTGGCAAGAAAGAGCCGCTTGAACCGGTTCGTTCTATAGATTCTTATTTGAACACAGAGTTTCACAGGGTTACACAGAGTTAAACCTAAAAGTTTTTTCCTTACTCTGTGCAACCCTGTGAAACTCTGTGTTCAAATCTATCAGATGTTAAATGGAATGGCTCTAGGGGTTACGAAACATTGGCATTAATCTTGCTGAGTCTTGGATCGGGGATACGTAATTTTAAAATCTTTAATCCTTTCAAGGCGTTTACCGTGCATGACTTTTCATAGTGTTTACATATTGTGGCTTTTACTGCCCACCTGGTTTTTTCTCTACGGTATTTGGGCCTTTGGAAAACGGTTTGGAAAGAGGCCGATTCGAGAGCATCCAGAAGAGTATTTCATTCCCGGACTCTTTACCGGAGCAGGGCTTCTTGTTGCCATTTGGCTCGATCAAACGATCTATGAGGAGTTAGTAAATACGGTAACCATGGGGATGGTAGATGTGATCATTGCACGATGGCTTCTCTACCCAGCGATTTTGTTAGTGATGGCGTACGGAAGTAAATTTTTAAAAAGAAAGCCTCACGTTTCTCGCCCCTCACCGGCTGGTCGGCACATGCGCTAAGCTCTCACTCCTTATCTCAGACTTTCACTTCTACTTCTGTCTTAAACTTAGACTAAACTTAGCCTTGCTCTTGCACTTGCTCTAAAATGTGGAATTTTAGAGCAAGTGCAAGAGCAAGGCTAAGTTTAGTTTAAGGAAAAGTTTAAGTATAAGATATTGTATAAAAACTTTCAGAGCCCTTGATTTGGAGAGTTTTGATGCGGAGTCTAAGGCTTCTTAGGCTTTGCGCTGAGTACTGCATCACCAAGAAATATTCCCAATTTCCCAAACCAAAATCCTCGTAACTGTCTGTTTCTATCCATGGTGAAATGACAGGGGAGGGTAATGCTCCCATTGGCTTTTCTTAACTCTTCTTCAGTAAAGACCTTTATGCACCGTCCAAGTTCAAGCTGAAGCACCTTGTTGTTTGGCTGAAACGCTTTTGCTTCCTCTATCTGAAAGGGAAATGTGAGCCGATAATCTCCCGCTTTGATGCGAACATTTGTTCCAAAGAAGATATGGCCGGGGCGATCTTGTGTGGGATTCATCACAATACCGTGGTGAACCCCTTTTTCAAGTGGGGTTTGCCGACCAGTGTTTCTTGGCATCCTTCGAATATTGAATTCATGAGGGGTTTTGTAATCTGGAAAGGGAAGTTCATAGACAGAAAGAAGGGTTACTCCTCGAAAGGGATAGTGATAGACAAGACTCAGGTCTTCAAAACCCTCTCCAATAATCTCTTTTAGTCGATGCTGAAAACTGGGAAAGACGATCAGAAAGTCACCACTTACAAAATTATTAAATGGAGCAAATCGTAATCGTTTTGAATCTGTAGGATACTCTCTTTTGTAAGAATAGGTGAGGACATCTATATCACCTAATACGCTGACCCAGTCTTCCCGATTACGGAGTGTTGCATCATTTTGGAGAACACGAATTGCTTCAGAAATCCCCGCAACGGGAAGTGGCCTTCCAGAGGCAACTTCGGCTTCTAAATCACCGGAGAGGGAATTTGAATAGAGGTTAAAGTGAGGTTTCCAAGAGAGAGAGAATGCTGTTTGGGTGCTCACGAGGATTATTAGAAACGAGCAATAGATGACAACGGAATGTTTCTTCAAGAAGGAGAATCGTTTCGTGATTCCCGCAAGGGTTGTTACCAAACCAACGGCACCAAGGAGATAAATACAAGGAACAACAGGCATCAGATAACGAAATGTTTGCTTTGATGAGGTGCTAAGAAAAGCAATCCAGAAAAAGGGAACGACGAGACAGAGCAGATAGAATGAGGCGGTTTTTCGATTTTCCTCTTTTTCTAAAGTAAAGAGTTTTGAAATAGAGAAAATGCTAAGGAGAGAGCCAAGAAGTACAAAACCAGGCAATTTACTAAAAAGAAGTCCAAGATAGCCAAACCGAGGCGGAGACCAGAGAATGCCATAGGTTTTATGGTTTACATGAACAAGTCCGCTTGACCACATCCAGAAACGAATAATGTTTGCAATCACAATAGGAAATTGTGTGACGGCAAGAAGGAGAATGGAAAACGCAAACGCCGCCATTCCAAAGTGATACCTCCACCGCGCACTGGAAGCTCTGTGCTTATACAGATAAACACTCGAAAGACAGATACAGAGGAGAACTCCTCCAAAGAGAAGTGCGTTGCCTTGTAAGGTTGAAGCTTCGAGGGTAAGAAATTTAGTAATAGGATTATTGATACTGAACTTGTACACATACCGACTTTCTACCTCCCAGAGTCGGCTGTAGCTGAGCGCAAAGACAAGATGTCCGATGAGGATCGCCCAAAAATCACTCCAACAGATTACTGGTCTCGAATCTTTGAAGATTATTTTTCTTCCGAAACGATAGGCAAGAAGCCCGGGAATGAGAAAACCTGCTGTTGGTTTCGTTGCGATTGCAAGTCCCCAGAAAATTCCGGAGAAGATCTTATAAGAGATCACCATCTTCTTTTCTGCCAGCGCATAGAGGAGCATCGAAGTGGTAACAAATAATGTTAGCAGTGAATCAATATGCGCCATGCGTGAATAGCCGATATGAGTTGGGCTGACGACAAAAAGTAAAACTGCAAGAAGGGCAATTTCGAATTCAACGAGCTCACTTAACAGGATCAACATCAGGGGAAAAAGGAGGCATGAGAAAACTGCATTGGCCACCCGTGAAGCAGTGAGCCGGTCCACAGCCCCCTGCTCGAGCGATTCAATCTCTCCTGGAGGGTTGATAAGCTTTCGGAGAGCTTGTCCAAAACTCATTACTAATGCTGGTGGCACACCGGGATGTCCAAGATGGGAGGTAAAGTGTGCGGAGTCGCCCGTTTTTAATTTATAGAGGGTTTCTTGACTGCGGATGACCCAGTGTCTTTCATCTGGTTGGAGGGTATCTCGCGAGATGCCTGGGAGCCTAATTAGTAAACTAACAAAGAATAATACCGCGGCAATTAAAAAAACAGTTCGTTTACTGGGTTGAGAAATGAAGTTTGGAAAAAATAAAGGGGTTGAAACAAGGTTTTTTGTAGGTTTTGGTAAATCCCAAGCAAGCGTTTTTTCAGCACTCGACTGCATGGAGATTATCCTTCGGTTTGTTACTTGGCTGCTCGGTATGGTTTTTTGTAATCAGCCAGATCAATCCCCCAATAAGAGCGGTGACGATGTTTTTTGCACGAAGCACTAACCCAACACCAAGACCTTGTGCATGTGTAGCACCGATCCGGGTGAGAAAATAGAGAAACGCTCCTTCTTGAATACCCAAAGCGCTTGGAGTAACGGGTGCAACGCTTACGAGTAAAACAAGTGGCACAACGACACAAAGGGTAGAAAACTCTGCAGTATTCCAGCCAATGGCAAGTGCGGCAACGTAGGTGTTGACCACCGCGAAAATGTGAAAAACAAAAGAAAGAAGGAGGGCCTTAAAAAGAAGTGGCATGTTGTTTCTTGCAAACGCCATCGCCTCAGTCACATTTTCAAAAAACGGCTCAAGACGAGAGGCGATCTTTTTAAACTTTAAACCACGAAGAATTGAGATCGTAACACGGAAAGAAAGCTCCGTGAGTGTTTTTGAAAACAACACCACAGCGGAGAGAAACGTGATTCCAGCAACAAGGATGATGGCAATTTCAACACCAGTAGTAACCTGCGCTCCGGTGAGCACAAAAAATAAACCCATCAATGTCATTGCCCAAAATCCGGTGAAGCGCTCCATGAATGTTGCGGCAAAAACTGATTTATAGTTTTTTAATTCATGACCTAATTGAATACTTCGCGCCACATCTCCGCCGATGATCGAGGGCATGAAGAGATTAAAGAAGTAAGAGGTGGTGTAGTATTTCATTAAGCGCAGGATTGGCGCATGGTGACCGGATGCTTTCAGGAAAAGTTGCCATTTGACGCAACTTATCCAGATCAGAACTACTGAAAGTAAAAAAAGATAGAGAACGTATTGTAGTTCAATGTTTTTAAAGAGAGTGATGAGATCTGCGGTGCCAACAAAATAGAAAAGTATTCCCAGGAAACCAAAAGCAAGGAAGAGTCGAAGCCACTTAGGAAACATAGAACCTACAAATTTCATCCCCACTGGTTGGGGCTTTGCTCTTTAATGTTACTCCCGGAAACGAATTATTTTAGCAGGAATGCCGGCAACGATCGCTCGGTCTGGAACGTTGTCTTTCACCAGAGAGTGGGCGCCGACGACGGCATCTTTCCCAATCGTTACTCCCTCGACGATTGTTGCCTTTGTGCCGATCCAACTATTACTACCGATTTTTACCCCACCATGAAGCTCCATTCCTTGTTCCATAATTGGAGTATCGAGACTCTCAGCGCGGTGGTTTGCTCCGCCGATATAAACGTAGGCAGCGATAAGTACGCTCTCTCCGATCTCTACAGAGCTTTGAGTGGCGATTCGACAAGCAGAGCCAATGTTACATCCATCGCTGAGGTGAATCTTTCCATATTTTGCAGTGACGATAGATTGGCGTCCGATGTAAACACGGTTTCCAATTATTAGCTCAGCGTTATCGTTTTCTTTATTACTCGGTCGGACATCTACCAAAGCGTCATCATCGATTACGACACCCCGGCCAATGGAGATCCGATTTGGACAACGGATCGTTACCCCGGATCCGACCACGAGACCTCGTGCGCATTTTCGTAAAAATCGTGGAAGGAAGAGCCTCCTTGCCCCAATTCCAAAAAAGCTAGGAATCCAAGAGAGGAACAGATTATACAGTTCAAACACGAAGAAGAATGCCCATCCCTTCTCGCCAACAAGGATATTTTTGTACGTTGAAAGACTCTGCCCTTTTGAGACCTGCCGTTGTTGGGGGGTCATCGCCGGTTCATGGCTTCCCTCGGGGTGCTCAAAGGAGGGGGTTTTTAATTGAGTTTGATTCATGATGGCTTCCTTACTGCTGGGACGATCTCATTAGATTTGCACCAAATTTAAAGTTGCTTTAGCATAGGCGGCAATTACTTGCTAGTATTTCAGGGTATAAATTCTGGTTGAAACTACCTATGGGATTTGATTCTACATTTGATTCCACCGGACCAAAGAGCGAACTTCCTCTTCGTGGCCACGGGCCATTGGTTGATCCCTTTGTGAATGGTTTTCCAAAGATTCATCCGGAGAGAAAAGATCCCCTTCCCATTCTCAAAGATCCTCCACGAGCGCTTAAGTCGCTTGCGCAGATTATCGATAACGGCCTTTGTCATCGGTGTGGAAGTTGTGTGGGGATCTGTCCAACGGGAGTTCTTAGTTTTAGTGATGACGAGTATCCAGTGGTAAAGAATCTCTCAGCCTGCACCGACTGCGATCTCTGCGTAAAGATCTGTCCCGGCGATGAATTTAATGCTGGAGAGGTGTCTCAGCAAATGTTTGGGAAGGTCAGTGAGCCCGAAGACATTTACGGGGAGTTTCAAGGTGCTTATCTTACCCATGCAACTGATCCTGAGATTCGTAAACTCTCTACAAGCGGTGGGCTTGTAAGTGCGATGATGATCTCGCTTCTCGAGCTTGGGACGGTAGATGGATGTGTCGTGGTAACCAGTGATGAAAACGTTCTCTATAAAGGGGTTGCAAAAATCGCACGTACCCGTGAAGAGATTCTTGAAGCGATGAAATCCAAATATGCGATTGTGCCCACAAACGCAGTGTTCCAGCAAATTCTCGAACTTCCCGGACGATATGCGTTTGTTGGACTTCCCTGTCAGATTCATGGATTCTACAAGGGAGCAAAGCTCGATCAACGACTTCGTGAGCGAATAGTTTTTACCATCGCCTTGATCTGTCATGCCGCGATTGAACACACCCCATTAAAAATTATGTATGAGCGGCTCGGTGAGGCAAAAAAAGACGTTTCATCTTTTATCTATCGTCATGGAAAACACGCTGGAACGTCGCATGTGAAAACCAAAGATGGCCATTATCGGCCGGTGATGTTTCCTACCAAAAAAGGATACCAGCCGGATGCAATTGAGATGATGAATATTCTCTATCGTCTCTATACCCCAGAGCGGTGCCTTACCTGTTATGATGCGATGGGTGAATTTGCCGATATGGCAGTTGGTGATCCGTGGATGCCAAAACCTTTTGACGATATCAATTTCCATGACGGATATACGTATGCCATAAACCGTACTCCACGTGCGGAGGCAGCTATGAAGGACGCTGTAGAGCATGGATATCTTGTTGCAAGAAAGTTGTCCGATAAAGTCGCACGAACATCAAATTACGCGATGGGGGTTGAGAAGCGCTACCGAGCGTTTCGAATGATTGAGGCGAGAAGACGGCTTGGATTTGCGGTTCCTGATTATCATTTCAAGTTTCCTGCACCTAGCCTGAAGCATCGAATTCTTACGGAGATAAATGTGATCACCCACATCTTCTGTTTTCTGCCAAAGATTGCAGATCATATTTTTCGCTTTGCACTCTCCGATATCGGATATGGGGCGTTCTGGTTGAACAATAAACGTCGTCGTTTACGCACCTGGAGGAGAAATCTTGTCGCGAAACTTCAACGGGGGAGAGAGGAAGTGGTGCGGACTGAAGATGATGAGAAGAAGTGGTAGGTAGCATTACCTCCTGAAATGAAGCCACGCTAGAACTGTTCCATGTTCAGTATAGCAAGAATCGTAGTCCTGTCGTTGCGAGCCGGGAGGCCCGGCGGCCGGGCGAAGCGAAGCAATCTCATATTACCATCAAGGGTTCGAGATTGCTTCGCTTCGCTCGCAACGACAGGACGGGACGTTCTAGGGATATGAGGTTCTTACTGAGCGCTTTTTACGGAGACTTCTAGGAACTCTTCAACACACTTTTCAATTTCTAATAGGCCTTCCTTGTTTGTGGGGTTTGCGACCTCTTTGAGCCACGAGTTTGGAATTTTCTTAGCGATAAATTTTGCTTCTGATTTAAAAAGCGGCACCGCTTCTGCAGAGGCTAAAACCAAGGTGGGACAGCGGATACGATGGAGAGAGGAGCGGATATCAAACGTTTTTTTTGATCCAGAGAGGGGGAGTCCTGCGGGAAATAGCTTTTCGATCTGGTGGACGAGTTGGCCAAACAGAGAGAGTGAATCAGTTGAGGAGGGATTCAGGAGAATTACACGACGCACTACTTTTGGGCAATGGGTTGCGAGTGTTTGTGCTAAGTGAGATCCTCTCCCAATTCCAAAGACATTGACACGTTTTATCTTGTGCATTTGTTGAAGCTCGCGAGCTATGGCAACTGCTTGTTCTGTAATATTTGTAGACACCGCTTGATAGGGTGAAAGAAAAACGCTTATTTTGTCACCAAAATATTGAGCAAGGGTGCGAAGCGTTCCTTCTTCAAGGCTTGAGTCACAGATAATGAGAAGTACTGTTCGATTTCCTTCTACAAAGCCGATCCGCTCGAGAGTTGGTTTCGTGCTCCCTTGGTGAGTAGGGGTTTTGAAGATCTCGATACTTGTAGGTGCAATATTTGAATTCGCCATACTTGAATTCATTGAACTTGAAATGGAAGTTAGCTACACTTTCTCTTTTATGAGCAAGGAAATATATCACGACCATCTTCTGAGATCCACTTTGATTGAATTTGATAACAAAGAAAGAGGAGAAAGAGGTGTTTTCTTTGGGTGTTAAGCAGGGTTTCTTTAATAATGAATTGCCATATCTCTCCTTTGGGAAGGGGGAGAAAGTGCTTGTGGTTCTTCCCGGTCTTGGTGATGCGTTTGATGACCTTGCTTCAAGATCCTTTCTCCGCTCCCTTCGTTATTTTGAATTCTGGAATGATTTTACGATTTATCTCGTTGGCAGAAAGCAGAGGCTAGAGAACGGAGTAACGACCCTGACTTTAGCAAAACACTACGCAGCGTTTTTAAAAGAAATAATCGGAAAAGAGGTGAGTATTCTAGGGATATCTTTTGGAGGATTTATTTCACAGCATCTTGTGAGCGAAGCTCGAAATCAGATTCGTCATCTTGTGATCTCTGGAGCTGGACATGTTGCCGATCCCTGTTCTGTAAGTATTATTCAAAGATGGATCTCTCTTGCTGAGAAAAAAGATAAAAAGGCACTCTTGATGAGCATGGAAGAAGCAAATGGAGGAGGAGCTTTTTCTCTCCGTAAACTCCTTGTTTCAAGGTGTAAAAAGAGCTGTGAAGAGAGGGGTTCTTTTGATGACTTTATTTGTGCTTGTCGTGCGTATTTACGCCATGACGGAACTGAGGCGCTAAAAGCTACAGATGTTCCTACTTTAATAATTGGGGGAAGTGAAGATCGACTTGTTTCTCCGATGCTTCTTGAAAAGACAGTGTCTCTTTGTGCAAATGGAGTGCTGTGTCTTCTAAGCGGTGGGCATGCATTTCAAAAAGAACAGCGAAGAGAATATGCCACCCGTGTAAAGAGCTTTCTTTTGTCTTCAAAGAAGGTTTAGAATGGTTTCACTTTAAGTGTGACAAGAATCGTTCTCCTGTCGTTGCGAGCGGAGCGAAGCAATCTCGAACCCTCATTGGCAATATGAGATTGCTTCG
>CAZDIO010000007.1:0-24538 GCA_964505555.1 uncultured Bdellovibrionales bacterium | reverse complement strand
CTCGAACCCTCATGTATGGTACGAGATTGCTTCGCTCCGCTCGCAACGACAGGGGGTGTATGCTATAAAAACACCATGTCTAAACCACCATCTATATGCCTCCTTGGTGACTACAACGAAACGGTAAAGGCACACCTTGCTATCCCGAAAGCCTTAGAACTTGCACAGGCTTCTACCGGTGTTTCCCTGACGTTTACATGGTGTAAAACAGACTCTCTTTCTAAAGACGTTAAGGATTCTCTACTCGGCTACTCCGCCTTATGGTTAGTACCAAATAGCCCATATGCAAATATGCCTGGAGTATTAGATGCCCTCTCCTACGGAAGATTAAACTCTCTTCCCACATTTGGAACGTGCGGAGGGTTTCAGCATATGCTTATTGAGTATGCACGAAACGTATTAGATGTTCAGTCTGCAGATCATACAGAATCAGATCCCAATACCCCCTTTCCCCTCGTTTCTCGTCTTTCATGTTCCCTTGTTGGACAGCATGGCAAGATCTCTCTTTCGGAAAACTCTCAGGTAAGAAAGTATTACGGTTCAAAACAGATCGTCGAAGGATATCATTGCAACTTTGGGTTAAATCCCACCTACCGAGATCTTTTTAATAAAAGTGAGCTTCAATTTATCGGCACTGATGAAAACGGAGAAGCACGAGTTCTTGAGCATCTAACTCACCCCTTTTATATTGGAACACTTTTTCAACCAGAGCTCTCTGCGTTTACTAATGAACCTCATCCTCTCATCTGTGCTTTTGTAAGGCAGGCGGCACAAAAAACATAACAAACAAGGTTTTCGCCTTGATGCCGTAAGGGCAAACGGTTAAGTTGTCCTAAAAACTCCCGTGGAAGAAGCACACGTATTTCTAAAAGAACTTAAAAAAGCTGAGCTTCATGTTCATCTTGAAGGAACAGTAACTCCTCGTCTGCTTTCATTTCTTGCTGAACAAAATGACGTAAGTCTTACCACTCCTGTAAATTTCCCAAACACCCCTCCCTACCACCCCCCACAAGGAATCACAGAAGAAGCTCCCCTGCTCAATTCATTTCAGGACTTCATTGGGCTCTACGTAAAGATCGTCGAGTGCATTCAGACTCCAAAAGATATCCTTCTGATCAGCGAAGAATATGCCAAACAGGCGCAAGGAGAAAACATTACCGATGTAGAGATTTACTTCTCTCCAACAACTTTTCTCTCGCTGGGAAGAGATGTTTACCCTCTCTTTGAAGGATTAAAAGCCGCACAGGAACGTGTGGCCACCGTCTATGGTGTGCACTTCACCTGGATTTTTGACATCGTAAGAAACTCAAGCCGTCATGAAGAGGAGGTATTGGAACTTGCAACAGACGCAAAAAAAATGGGCGTTTCGGTAGGCGCTATCGGGCTTGCCGGTTACGAAGCAGTTGCATCTGCCAACAGATTTAAAGCTGCTTTTAAAAAAGCAAAACAGTTAGGCTTTCACACCCTTGCCCATGCTGGTGAAACCGCAGGACCAGAAAGTATTGAAGAAGCCCTCGCCCTCGAGCCCCTCCGAATCGGCCACGGAATTACCGCTCTAAAAAGTCCTTCACTCGTAAAGAAACTGAGAGAACTTCAAATCCCAATCGAAGTTTGTCCCTGGAGCAATATCTGTCTCAAACTTACCGACAAAAACAGCCACCCCCTTCCGGAGATGCTCCATCAAGGTCTCAATGTCATTCTCGGCTCTGACGATCCCGGTATCTTTCAAAAATCCCTTGTAGATAATTATCTCCTCGCCCATGAACTCGGCATCTCACTTTCTGAACTAAAAACCCTCGCTGAAAAAAGTCTTCAACACCGCCTATGCTAGAACTTACAAATGCACTCCTTGCCTATTTTCTTATCTTCCTAGCCCCCGGCCTAGCCGCCACAACCTGCTTCCCCCTTCCAAACTCCTCTCCCGTCACCACCCGCCTCCTCACCAGCTACCTCCTCTCCTTCCCCCTCATCTTCTTCCCCGGCCTCCTCCTCGCCCGCACCCACACGTTAGACAAACCTCATGTCCTTTTCGTTATCTCTCTCGAGTTATTTATATTCATTTTTATAAAATTTTTTTTCCGAAAGACTGCCGTTAGAACCCAGCAAGGAGCGGGTGGGCGGAGTTCCTCCCTGTTCCGGATTCTGGAGGGGAGCGTAGGCCAGGGATGGCCGGAGCCCCCGGAAGCCTCGCAGGCCCCCCGGAAGGAGGCCGAGAATGAGGAACAGGGAGAAACTCCGCCCACCCGCGGCGCCCTCTCTCTAAACCTCTGGCTCCTCACCGCCCTAACTCTCACCACCCTCCACCACCTAAGAGAGATCCTCCTCACCCCCGCCACCCGAGGTGGCTTCTTCTACTTCTCCGAAGTAAAATATCTTCTAGAAAGCACCGGCATCCCCGACCACGTCTACCACTTCACCCTCCCCATCATCCCCCAAGTAGATAAAATCGGCTTCGACATCACCACTGCTTTTTATGTGCTTCTTGGCCCAGAAAACCCCTTACTTCTTAACAAAGTCGCCTATCTCTTGACGGTGCTCATCGGCACGATCGCCGTTTTTGAGTTCTTCGCTCTCTTTTCAAGCGCCTTCTTTGCGATGCTCGGAAGTGTTCTTCTCTATGCAAATTACTATTTTGGAAGCGTAGTCGCAGCGAGAAGCTTTTTTATCCCCGAAACGATCTCATTTATATTTCTGATTCTTTGCTACTACTTCTTTTTTGCGGGATATTTACGAAAGCTCTCTCCCCATAAGAAGATATCTGATTGGTTCTTTTACGTAATACTCTCTTCGGTAGCTCTTTCTGGTAGCGCACTCTATCATCTTGAAGTTGCCCTCTATGGCCCACTCCTTCTTGGAATATTTACTGTCCTCCATATTCTTAAAACAAGGGGTCTCTTCTTTGTAAAAAAATGCTTTGCTGTTTGTGTGTTTGCAGCTTTTCAGTTCTTTGGAGCGTATGGAATCTTAGGGATTCTTCCTGAGTTTGCCGGAGGAGATACGGGAAAAGACACCTATCAAGCCTTTAACGGATCTGATCCGACGTGGGAGTATTTTTTTCTAGGCTCTGAAAAGCTTCCTTTACACCACGGGCCGTATTTTAAATCGTTTTCTCACCTCATCAGTGAGGTCCTTCTTACGCTCGGAGAGCTTTTCAAAGATGTTCGCTTTAGCGCACCTTTTGGGTTTATTTTTCTTGTGCTTACATTCTTATTGTTAAGAAGCGCCACTTCAAAATGGCTGGTGCCAAAATCAAAAGAAAATATCGGCTGGTGTAATGGGGTGTTACTGGGGGTATCTTCAATTTTTGTAATTGTTGTTATCATCGCCCTTACCTACCTTACCGACCAGATCTATGATGTCTTTATCTATCAAACAGAGATGGCCCGCCGTGTCGCTCCTTATCTCTCTCTCTTTATTCTCATTATCTTACTCATTACCCCCTTTGTTTTTAGTACTCGTGAACCTGGAGATCGAAAAATTCCTTTCCAAGGAGGATTACAATTTTTATTTTTTTCACTTGCGTTATTTTGTTACCTCAAGAGTTTTCCTTTCTCCCCTCTTCCTTCTCTTTTTACAATAACAAAACCAGGTGTTGAGGCTCTAAAATGGCTTGAGGAAAAAAGCCCTAAAAACAGTGTAGTGTTAAGTAACCTGATTACAAACGGTGCGTTCTATGTTCTTTCGGATACTGTCGGGGCACTTGAAGGTCATCAACCGGTGCTCCGACCGAAGCTTCTCCATGAAACGCTTGAGCGAATCTCTCGCGCACAGGAGTTTTTTAAAGACCCCATTGAAAACCAAAGCCTTTTAGAATCGTGGAATGTAAAATACATTCTCTTTAAGAGTTCATGGTCTCCAGATCTCGGCGGAGTTCCGATCTTTCCTAAGAGCGCTACTCCTCCTCAGAGCGAAGAAGTACTTCGAAAAGCTCTCTGCGAGGAGGCGCGATTTTCTGACGTTATTGTTTACTCTCGGTGTGACAAGGAACGTATTCCTTAATGTAACTTGGTTGTAGCAAGTAGGCTTTTTACTAATATTGACATTAAACCAGTAGAAATTTTCTCTTTCCTTTGTTACACTCCTTTTTGTCTTACATGCCAGTGTTTGATTAACAGGATGTTTCTATGGTTACCGTTAGGCCATTTCATGCTCTTCGTCCCCAACCTCCTCTTGCCCCCGAGGTTGTCGCAATGTTTCCAAATGGTCAGATAGTAAACCTCGCTGATGTTTCTCCAAACAGCTTTCTTCATATCCTTCATGGTGAAGATGGTGGAGCAGATGTAGCGCACGCTCAAACGAGTTTCCGGCAACTGGTAAGAAACAAAATCCTTGAATATGACAAGCGAGCCTCGCTCTTTCTCTATAGCCTTCAAACAAATAGCCACAGTCAAACAGGGGTTGTTGGTTGTTTTTCATTAGATGATTACAACCTCAACCTCATTCGAAAGCACGAAGAAACAAGACCCGATAAGGAAGAATACTGTGCTCGTTTGATGTTAACCCTCGAAGCACATGAGAGCCCGGTTTTTCTCATCTACCAAGATCAAGAAGAGATTCGCACCCTCATTGAACAAGAAAAAAAATCCCCCCCTCTCTATGACTTTAAAACCTCAGACGGCACTCATCACACGGTGTGGAGAATTAAGGAGGAAGATTCCTTTCGAAAACACTTCGCGGTGATACCTCATGTCTACATCGCCGATGGTCATCACCGCATTGCTGCTGCAAACTACTGTAGAGAGCTCCTCAAGAAGAAAAACAAAAACCATACCGGAAACGAAGAGTATAACTATTTCTTAGCAACGGTTTTTCCGCATACCGATGTAAAGATTCATGCCTATAACCGACTCATCCGCGCTCTCTCTAAAACAAAAGAGGAGATCCTCTCTGAACTTCGTCGGGTGTATACGGTAAAAGAAGGGGTTGATCCTATTCCAGAAGCAAAAGGGGAGTGCTTCATGTACCTCGATCACACCTGGTACGGGCTTTTACTTCCAAAAAAGGAAAATTCCACTGACCCTGCAAAAAATCTTGAAGTGAGCGTTCTTTATGAAAGGGCATTAAAGCCAATCTTTGGAATCACTGATCCCCGAACGGATCCAAATATCGACTATGTCTCAGGAACGAGAGGCACAAAGGAACTTGAAGAGCTTGTTGATAGTGGTAGCGTAGGTTGCGCGTTTTGCCTCTTTCCAACATCCATTCAAGAATTAATGGAGATCTCCGACTTGGGGCTGACGATGGAACCAAAATCAACCTGGTTTGAGCCGAAATTAAGTTTTGGGCTTTTAATTCATCCTTTTTCTGGCGATTTTCAAAGCAGTTAATTTGATTTACAACAACCATAAGCATTCCTATCATTAACGGTTCTATGAAGATTCTCATTGCTGATAAATTTTCCGAAGCAGCTCTTAGTGAATTAAAAAGTTCAGGGCTCAAGATTACCTACAATCCTGAATTAAAAGACCAAACCCTTCTGGAGGCGATAAAAAAGGATTCCCCCGACGTGCTCGTTGTTCGCTCAACGAAGGTCACAAAGGAGATGCTTGAACAAGGAGAATCTCTCTCCTTAGTGGTGCGCGCTGGTGCGGGAGTAAATACGATCGATGTTGAAACTGCTTCGAAATTAGGAATTTTTGTTACCAACTGTCCCGGGAAAAATGCCGTAGCCGTGGCGGAACTGGTTTTTGGACTCATTCTTTCCTTAGACCGAAATATCCCCGATAACGTTGTTTCACTTCGTCAAGGGAAGTGGAACAAAAAAGTGTTTAGCGGTGCTTCAGGAATTAAAGGTCAAACCTTGGGACTTCTTGGATTTGGAAACATCGGAAAAGAAGTTGCAAAGCGCGCCCGAGCTTTTGGAATGCCGGTTCTCTGTTGGAGCCGCTCTCTTACCGAAGAGGTTGCTGATGAATTTGATCTTCTAAAGGTGAACACTCCTCTAGAAGTCGCAAAAAAGAGCGACATCGTTAGCGTTCATCTGGCGGCAACACGTGAAACGTTGAATTTTTGTGATACCGCTTTTTTTGAGGCCATGAAACCGGGAGCATTTTTTATTAATACCGCTCGTGGTGATATTGTCGATGAAAAAGCGCTCCTTAAGGCGATTGAAAAAAAGGGGCTTCGTGTCGGGGCTGATGTGTTTGGAAATGAACCCACTGCCGCTGAGGGCGACTGGAGTTCAGATCTTTCTCTTCATCCAAAAGTTTATGGTACCCATCATATCGGAGCCTCTACTGCCCAGGCAGAAACCGCGATCGGCAAAGAAGCGATTAAAATCATTAAAACGTTTGCACTAACCGGTGAAGTGCTTAACTGTGTCAATGTTGATATGCACTCTCCAGCCACCCATGTGATGACCGTTCGACACCTAAACCGTGTTGGGGTGCTTGCTTCGGTGTTAAATGAGATTCAAAAAAGAGAGATCAACGTCTTTGAAATGGAGAACTCCATTTTTAATGGAGACGAAGCTGCTTGTGCAAAGATTCGCTTAAGTAATGCCCCGAATGAGGAGACCCTCAAAGCGATAAAGAGCGCACATCAGGCAATTATCTCTGTAACGGTTTCACAGATCACAAAGTAATCTATCCTTAAGAGGAGTGGAAAAAACAATGAAAGAAAGAATTCACAATTTTAGCGCTGGGCCCGCCGTTCTTCCGCTGCCAGTGCTAGAAACGTTAGCTGAGAATCTCTATAACTACCAAAATTCCGGCATCGGGCTCATGGAGATGAGCCATCGGAGTAAGGAATTTGAGGAGATCTTACACACCACAGAGAAAAATTTACGCGATCTTCTTCAGATTAACGATGATTACTCCGTGCTCTTTACTACTGGAGGAGCAACCACGCAGTTTTCTGCCGTGCCGATGAATCTTTTAGAAAATGGTAAAGTAGCTGATTACCTGATCACGGGCATCTGGGCTGAAAAAGCATTTGAGGAGGCAAAAAAGTTCGGCCAAGTACGAGTTGCCGCAACTTCAGCAGATAAAAACTATTCTTATATTCCTCAAAAGTTTAATTTCTCCACCGCACCAGCGTATGTGCATTTTACAAGCAATAACACCATTGTCGGCACCCAGTGGTTTACTGAACCTGATGTTGGAGATCGAGTGCTAGTCTGTGATGCCTCTTCTGATCTCTTACATAAAAAGATCGATATCACGAAGTATGGTTTAATCTATGCGGGAGCTCAGAAAAATTTGGGCCCATCCGGGGTCACACTGGTGATTATCCGTAGAGATCTCCTCTGTCGAACTCCACAGAATTTACCGATTTTAATGGATTATAACACCTACGATAAAAATGATTCTCTCTATAACACCCCGCCAACACTTCCCATCTACGTCGTTGGTGAGGTGTTAAAGTGGATAAAAAATCAGGGTGGTCTCACCGTCATCGAAGCACAAAATCGAAAAAAAGCAGCGCTCCTTTATGATTTTTTTGATACGAGTGATTTCTATACTGGAACCGCTTCAAAAGACTCCCGAAGCATCATGAACGTAACGTTTCGACTAAACAATAAGGATCTTGAGCCGAACTTTCTTAAAACAGCAGAGGCTGCGGGTTTTTCTGGACTCAAGGGCCATAAAACTGTTGGGGGTTTTCGTGCAAGTATCTACAACGCTTTTCCGCTTGCTGGAGTTGAAGCGTTAGTATCTTTTATGAAGCAGTTTAAGGATTCAAATGGATGACGCTCATTATGGTTGAGGCTCATAGTTGAAACGGTCTGAAGGAGCACGCTCAACAGCTCATCTTATTATTATTGCCCTCATTGTCTTATTTTTTTCTCTCTTACAAGTCTCCTTTTCATTAAAGGCCAAACAACTCCCCGCCTGCCTTTATGGTTGTGACCTCTATTCTCACTTGGGCACTCTCTATCATCTTGCTGAAGGGGGAAGCATCTTTCAAAACGGGCAGCTTGCGTGGGCAAAGCCTTGGACTCCTCTGCTCTATCACCATTTAGTCGTCACGTTTTCAAAGGGTGTAGGATTAGAGCTTTTATTTGGGCAGATCTGGTTTAATGTCTTTCTTTTTATTCTGACCTGCTTTCTTCTTTCATATCTTGCCAATAAGATCTTTAACTCACCGTGGCTTCCTGTTTTCTTGGTTCTTCTTCTGAGTGAACGCTTTCCTGTTTATAAGTATGGAGATTTTTCCTTTCTCGTTACCTTACCCCTCTTTGTATTTGTTTCTTATTTTTTTATCTTTAAAAAACAGCGCAATTGGAAAACGCTTTTTCTCTCTGCTTTTTTCTATGGCTTAAATGGCTACTCACATACGGTGTCATTTATCGGCATTAATCTCTACCTTTTACTCTGCTTTCTCTTTGAACTCTGGGATGAGCGCTCCGATAAAATAAACCTCCTTCGAACAATTCGTTCGTATGTTGCACTTCTATGTTTAGGCTTCCCCATTGCTCTTCTGTATTGGTGGTGGCCAATCGTGAATGGATTTCACGCAATAAACCCTTCCTCTCGTTATGGAGATAAAGATTTCTC
Organism: uncultured Bdellovibrionales bacterium; assembly: GCA_964505555.1. Classification (GTDB taxonomy): domain Bacteria; phylum Bdellovibrionota_C; class UBA2361; order SZUA-149; family CAZDIO01; genus CAZDIO01. The sequence continues at coordinate 16,040 of CAZDIO010000007.1, read as the reverse complement.
TAGATTGGAAGTAGGTCTTTCTGAATCAAGAGAATATTTTGAACGTTTTTTCTATCTTCAAGAGATAAATATTTACACAGTGATCATGATCTTTGGATCTGTAATATTTCTCCTTCAGTGGAGGGGAAACACTCTCTCACCTCAGGTAAAAAGGTTTTTAGCGATCCTTCTTCTTACTTCTTTCATTGGGATGAACCACCATTTCGTTACAGCACCGATTCTCGGAATTACTGCATTTCCTGGATTTTTTGCATTATTGTTTCTTCTTCCGATAATGATTTGTTTTGTTTATCTGATTCTTTCTTACCTCTTGCGTATGGTACCAAATAAATTATTTCAAAATGCAATTATCGGTATGCTTTTTTGTCTATTGTTTTTTGAAGCCTTCTTTCATCAAAGAGCGGTACTTTCTGGAGCTGGGCTTAACGGACATGCCCTTACTCCGCTGCCAAATCATTACCTAGCCCTTTCCAGTTATCTTCAAAGAAATAGTCTCGTTTCTGACGTAATCTTAACAACAAAAGAACTTTGCTTTGCTGTCAATGGCCTTACCGGACGAAAGTGCATGGTGTATCGCTCAACGCATACCGATCCGTTCTCTGATGTCTGGACCTCTCAGGTGGAAGCAGCGCTTGCCTTATATGGGGACAATCAAAATGTTACAAAAGAGATCCTTGAAAAATATGAGGTGAAGTATCTTTATTGGAATGATTTTTGGGAGGAAAGTGAGTTCTTAAAAAAAGACAACCAATCCTTTCCCTTTGATCCTCTTCTTGTTCCTGATCAAAAGACATTTAGGAAGATGCTTGAATTAAACAATGTAAAATTCACTTCAGGTGATTATTGGTTTGATCCTGGTTATCAGGGCGCCGATATTCCTCGTCTTTCCGGAATTATGATTAACGCAGACAATTATTATGCACCAGAACACCCCTGGCATCACTCCCTTGACCCATTCCTGTCTGAAGTCTGGTCATATAATGAAGGAGGAAGGGTCGTTGCAAAACTCTATCGAGTAACGATACCAAAAATCGCTCCTCAGAGTTCCCCATAATGAAATAGCATCTACGGTGTGACATGAAGTGAGGCAGATGTTAGTGTCAAAATATGTCTGGACAGAAAGAAAACCTAAGCCAAGCGATCCTATATGACAACCAAAAGTAAATTTGCTCCATCAATTTATTGGCTATTTATTTTATCCCCACTGAGCTTGATGCTTAGTAAAATGGATGGGATCTCTCCCTCTCTTGTTTTTTTTGTAAGCGCTGTTGCAATTGTTCCCATTGCTAAATTGATCGTGCATGCCACAGAAAAAATTGCATTTCATACAGGAGAATCAATTGGTGGACTTTTAAATGCTACTTTTGGAAACGCCCCTGAGCTGATCATCTGCTTAGTGGCTCTGCGCTCCGGCTTAATCGAAATGGTGAGCGCTTCAATTATTGGAGCAATCTTGGCGAATCTACTCCTGGCACAAGGGCTATCATTTTTCATTGGCGGACTGCGCTATCATGATCAGGAATACAATCCAAATTCGGTTCGTTTATATAACAGCATGATGCTCATTGCGGTTGTAAGTTTGCTCGTGCCTAGCGCGGTTGGAAAAGCTCTTGGTGTCACCGGCACAGAAAATATCCTTGCGAATTTAAGTATCGGCGTATCGATTATGTTGCTTGTAACCTATGTGCTTTATCTAATTTTTACGCTTCGAACCCATACGACACTATATGCCGCCGTAGCGAGCACCGAACCCGAAAGTGCTCATTCTAAACCATGGAGTGTCTCGCGCTCGCTTTTAACCTTAGTGGGCGCTTCGATAATGGCAGCAGTTTTAAGCGAGGTGTTGGTGGGATCAGCTGAAGGTGCGGGTCATGAACTTGGCATGTCTGAAGTTTTTATCGGTTTGATCTTCGTAGCAGTTGTAGGTGGCGCCGCAGAATCGCTCTCAGCCATAAGTGTTGCATCTCGCAATCGCATGGATCTCTCTTTGGGAATATCGCTTGGTAGTTCTATTCAGATCGCGTTGTTTATTGCACCCGTGTTGGTACTCTCAAGTTACGTGATTGCTCCTAGACCATTTAATTTAATATTTAACACTCATCTTCTGAATTTCTTGCTCTTGGCCGTATTACTCAGCGCGATTATTGCAGGAGATGGACGCTCTAATTGGTACAAAGGGGTGCAGCTAATAGTACTCTATCTGATGTTGGGCTTTACCCTGTATCTTATTCCGTCTCATGGCTAAGGAGCCTCATTCTTAAGAGGCACAGAGAAAAAAAGATTAGTTGAGAATTAACTGCCGAGTGAAAACTCGGCTCCAAGAACGACGGTAGCATCCTCATCAACATTTAAAACCACGCAGGACAGACTGACTGATTCAAATTCGACTCTCACCATCGGTCCTCGGTCAAGTTCTACAGCTGAGTCGTAAGCTCTTGTTCGGTTACCAACCACTCCAAGACGCAACCAATCAAATACCCCAACAGTCAACTCACTCCAACTATAGAAAAAATTCTCCTCGTGACTTCTAAAATCAAAAACATATTCCATCTCAGAATAAAGATTCAATTTCCTCCAGCTTACATCGACCTTCATGCCTGGTGCCATGCCCTGTATCGAGCCAAAAACTCCTCCAAGCATAGGAGTAAGTTCAAATTCCCACGACTGACCAAATGAGAACGTTCGACCAAGCCAAAGCGAAGTAGCGTCATCACCCTCGTAATTGTAGCGTGCTTCAAGCAGCACATCGTTATAAGTCAATCCAATGACCGGAGTACTGAGATCTGCCTGACTTGGAAGGAGGTATTGCTGAAAGGAAAAATCTAGATTCCAATCTCCTGCTTCTTCTCTGTCTGGTTCCTCTGCACTGAGATCGGGTGTTTGAAGCATCAGCAAAATCAACATCAACAAAATCGATCTATGTTTACACAAATACCTACCCTCCTAAAGCAATAGTAATAGAAACTAGACTGGCACCGATTACTGTCATGCCAATACCCCAAATCCAAGAACGCCGTCCGGCATAGTGTCCTAACGAGTAGCCCAAACTAAATAAGAGGAGCAGTGCCACAAGATTTGAAATACGAAGAGCCCTCCAAGCCTGATCCATCACCAAAAACGGAATCGCCACCGGAAACGTTGTAAGAAATACCAGTAAAAATACTATCAGAGCTGCTCGAAGATCCGATAGTGATATGAGTGGTGCGCTAAGAATCGATTCATTTCGAAGCAAGTGATCACGAATTTCTCGATAGCTTGTGGGGGTAAGACTGCCGAGGATCGATTCTGGAATAATATTTTGAAATAATTCCTGTGCACTCTCTCGATCGGAGAGGTTCTTAAGTTTTTGTATTAACAATCGCTCGCGTCCGCGCTGCGCTGCTAAATTCATCAAATAAAAAAAAGCATCAATAATGCCCCAAGCCACATTACATCCGAGTGCACCGATCAACATCTCTCGTATATCACTGTGTCCAGCACTGTACGCACTGAGTGAACAGGTAAAGGAAAGCACCATTATCAAACCAAAAAGTATCTCTGATGTTCGATTGACAGGATCAAGTACATTTTCTGCCATCGGTTCCTTCGTTTTCTGGGATGATTGCGTCATACGTACTCATCAGCCTAAGTGTTTTAATTAAAAACTTCAATCGACAGGGAAACTATAGGAAGAACGAAAAACTGCCTAGATTGACGGCAAATTGTTCGCTCACTTCTTCACTGTCGCTCGTTCCATTGAAAGATCTACAAGCGGCTGTTATATCGCGTAGCTATCACAAATAAATTTGATGACATCACCAACAATCACAAATCCTTCAAAGAAAGCCGAAATCAACTCTCCTGCTCGTAAAAATTTTATCTCCTCCTTCCAGACGAGCTTGCGTGCAGCGGTGAGTGCTGGAATCGCGCTCTTTGTTGCGCAGTGGTTGCAGCTCCCTTACCCGTTCTATGCAATGATCTCTGCTGTAATCGTAACCGATATCTCGCCCGCTGGAACACGAAAACTAGGAGTTCCGCGTCTGGCAGGAACCGTGTTGGGAGCATTCCTCGGAGCCACTTTTAGTCTTTTGTTGCCACCAACTGCTTGGTCAATTGGGATCGGTATTTTTGCTGCAATGCTTTTGAGCTACCTATTGCGTTTTGATCAAGCAGCAAAGATCTCTGGGTACATCTGCGCTATCGTTATGTTATCTTTTGGAGATGATCCATGGACTTACGCGTTTTACCGCCTCCTAGAAACCGCTCTCGGAATAGGAGTTGCGGTAGCTGTAAGTCTTATTCCAAAGCTTCTTCATAGCGAAGTAGAGAGTGAATAAAATTGTTTGTTATCTTCCTACTGAAAAGACCATACAATTTAGCGCAGAGCGGGATCTAACTTTTCTCAGGAAGGGCGTACCGTAATCGATAAATTTGATTCACCACTGCAAAAAAGATACCTGCAGATAGACCACACATAAGAACACCTGTTAAACCTTCAATCGGAGCAAGCACTCGCCACGGCTTTGCTAGTACCAGATCGCCATACCCGATCGTAGTATAGGTAGCTCCAGAAAAGTAGAGCGCGTCTTCAATATTTGAAAAGCATCCTCTCCAAAAATAGAATAATGCCCAGATCACAATCTCGATCAAGTGAATCATCACCAACCACCAGATCATTCCAATTAACAACTGGGAGATCGTCCTCAGATGCGACAGTGAATGTGACATCACTTGCCATTTCTTCATTCCCACGAGCAACAGTGCGATCCCAGTGGTGTGCACAGCTACCGTAGCACCCACAAGCACACATGCATAAAAGATTAGAGAGAGCATTAATGCCTAGAAGAAGAATTAATTTTGTTGTATCTGGTTTTCAAAGTTACATCCTTTGTTTTCCGCCTCACTCTTCCATCACATTATGTCCTTATGCCCTCCTCAGGTAAAGACCCTGTCTGTATTCAGTAAAACAGCCACTAAAAGCTTTTGAAACGACCGCCTTCGAGAGAATAGAAATCTCAATATAAAATACACCTTCATTTGCACTCATCTCGTCTAATAGATTATAGTACTACTTATGATTACTCTAACACCAGGAATCAAGTGGTTTCTAATGTCTCTGGTCAGTAGTCTCGTTGTTCTTTCTCCACTTCCTGGGACAACACAAGAGATTGATGACGCACAACACCTTGTACAACTCGCTCCCAATCTCAACGTTGAGGTTGCTGAACTTGCTCTTAAGTCAATTCGCTGTGCTCATATAAAGCTCGGACAGCGATCTCCAGAAATTCTTGGCATCATCGATTATTCACGCCCTTCAACCGCCAAACGATTTTGGTTATTTGATCTCAGGCAGTCACGCCTCTTACTTGAAGATTTAATTGCTCACGGACGAAACAGTGGAGAAAATAGTGCAAAACGTTTCTCTAATTCTATGGGAAGCTTACAATCAAGCCTTGGATTATTCAGAGTAGGTGAAAAATACCAAGGAAAACATGGCGAATCACTACAACTTATCGGCCTTGAGCAGGGTTTTAATGACCAGGCTTTGGCGCGAGCTATTGTGCTACATTCAGCGCCATACGTGAGTAAAGAATTTATCTATTTACACCAACGTCTGGGGCGAAGCTTTGGATGCCCTGTAGTAAATCCAGCTGTAATTGAGAAGGTTACTAGCGCGTTTGAAGATGGCGAGGGACTTCTCTTTATATTTTATCCAGACAAAAAGTGGCTCAGTGGGTCACCATTACTGACACAGTGTGGTAAGAATTAGCGGTTGCAATTCCTGTGTGCTTGGAAGAAGATAAAAGGAACTAACTAACACTGCTAGAATCTACAGGGGTTCCATGCGTTCTTACTTTCGTTTTGTGCTCACTTTCTTCTTGAGTCTCACGATAACTGTTTCGCATGATCTGATTTCAAATGCCGTGGCGCAGGAAACTATTGAAGAGGCTATCTATCAGACGACGGAATTGGGACCAGCTTCCGCGTTTAGACTTAAGACTCATGGGTTTGATGCAAAAACACTCGATAAGGGGTTAATCTCTTGGTACTCGGAACGATCCTTTCTTCCTTTTTGGATTGAAAATGGCGCTCCATCCGAGCGCGCCAAAGAGGCTCGCTCCGCTATTAAAAATGCCGGAGAAGATGGGCTGCGACCTGAGGATTACTTCATCGATGCTATTGAAACCCGCTGGACTCGCTCAGAGATAAAGAGCCTTGCCGAGCTAGATATCATATTGACACTCGCAATTGCGGTGCTTACGGCAGATGCGAGCGAAGGTCGCATTGAACCGTTGGCGATTGATGCTAAACTTTTTGCAAACGTTCGTCCCGAGCGCCCAGACTTGGCAACTATTGTAAAGGCGGTGATGCATCGTCAGGATATTGGTCAAGCTATCCGAGAAAGTTTTCCAAAACACCGCCAGTACGAACGTATGCGCCAAGCCCTTACTGATTACAGAAACATCTCTGTACGTGGTGGGTGGCAGATGATTAATGTACCAAAGGAGATGGAGTTAAAACCCGGCACCGTTGGTCCATTGGTCGACGTACTCGCGGGTCGGCTTCAGATCACCGGCGATTTAACTTCAGAGTACGTGTCTTCAGGGTCGTATGATACGGCCCTTACAGATGCCGTAAAAAGATATCAAACCCGTCACGGTCTGCCATCTACAGGTGAGGTCGCTAAGGCAACGCTTGCCGAACTCAATGTTCCAGTCGAAAGCAGAATCCAAACCCTTCTTATAAATCTTGAGCGCTGGCGGTGGCTGCAACGAGATTTCGAAGAGGGCAAAGAGATTCTTGTAAATATCGCTGGATACGAGCTCTTTGGAATTCAGGCTGGAGAGCCCACACTGCGACTGCCGGTCATTGTCGGCAAAACCTATCATGCCACACCAGTATTTAGCGATCGTATCCGCTACATCGAGGTTAATCCGTACTGGAATGTAACTCCTTCAATTGCGGCAAATGAAATGCTCCCAAAGCTTAAGAAGAATCCGGGTTACCTTGCAAATCAACATATGCGTCTTTATGACGGCTGGGACAGCACCGCCCGTGAAATATCTCCCTCCACCATACATTGGACAGATATAACTCCCTCTCAAATGAGAAAATTTGCCATACGTCAGGATCCTGGCCCATGGAACGCACTTGGTACCCTTAAGTTCGTGTTTCCAAATAGCTACAACGTGTACTTGCACGATACGGCTACACGGGGTTTGTTTGCTGAAAGAAACCGTGCTCTCAGTCATGGATGCATACGGGTAAGTACACCAAACGAACTTGCAGCATTTCTGCTCGATACACCGACCGATCGTTGGAGCACAGCGCGAGTGCAAGATGTTATCTCTTCAGGAAAGCAACAAATAGTGAAGCTTCCTGAACCAATTCGGGTACACCTTACCTATCGCACCGCCTGGGTTGATCGAGATGGGAGTGTCCAGTTTCGTCCGGATCTGTACGGCAGAGACGCTCGTATGATGAAGGTGATTCCTTTCCCTTAAAGAAACAATTAATTTTTTCAATACGAGGTGAGGTCAGGGGGAAAAGCTCTAAACCCTTCTGACCTTTTGTTCTGAGGATGATTATTCATGAACTACGCGTGATGTTTTGCACTTTGGGCAGGTGATATCTAAAAACAGAGAATTACGGATTACTTCGCCCGCTTCAAACGTTGTACATCGGGCATCTTTTCTTTCGTTAATAAGAGGCCCCAAATTGAAATCACAATTTGCACAATGCGTATCCAAGTAGCGCTCGAGAGCTGTGGTGGCAAATCGATGCCAAATCCCCGTTCCCAAGGCCACAAACAAGGAGCTCAGTCCCACAATGAATGCGATCTTACATGCGCGCCACTGATGATCAACATTTGTATCAGGGATATGCTGTCCGGTAAAAGCGACAAAGAAAAAGAAAATCACTAAGACCCCTCCAGCGATACCGATCCAGCGAAAGCCCCAAGTAGTCCAGGAAAGAATATCAACAACTCTGTCTCGACGAACCAGCATGATCAACCTCCCCCAACATCACAGATGTCAGCCAACTGGACGAACCTTCGAAGGAAAAACCGCTTTCCCCTCTACCCCAAATAAGAATCTGAATTCATTATACGGCACTAAAGTAGTTTATTCTAACGAAAAGCCTTTCTAAAACCAACTCAAATCTATTCAAGTAGCAATCAAAAAAATACCTCTAAGATCCCAAAATAACGAAGTATTTTTCATTTTTTCTGCATCAAAAGTAGCAAGAAAGCATTGCTACACTTTTATGAACTTACCTTTCAAACTTGGGCTCGATCACTACCTCGGTGGACCTCTCTCATGGGGTCTAAACCTCCTTGCAAAATTACTGGCAAAAATTTGGAGGCGGGATCACACCCTCTCTACACCACCACGTGCAATACTTTTTATGAAGTTCATGGGTCTTGGAAGTATTGCACGTTCTGCTTTTCTTCTTGAAGCGACAAAAAAAAAGTTTCCTCAAACAAAGCTCTACTACGCTACCTTCTCTCGCTGTAGCGCTCTTCCTGCACTCTATCCTCAAATAAATAGTGTCTATGTCATCCGTGATGAGAAGATTACTACCCTTCTTGTTGATTCATTGAGATTTTTTCTCTGGGCGTGGCAGCACAAGATAGATCTCGTGGTTGATTTGGAAGTTCACTCCAAATATTCATCAATCATGAGTGCTGGGACTCTTGCTTGTGATCGTGCAGGATTTGCCACCGTGACCAGTCGTTTTCGCCGGGGACTCTATACTCATCTGGTTTTTTGGAATCCTACACACCACGTTGATAGCGCCTATGAGCAGCTTGGGCGTGCGATAGGTCTTACTCCAGTACGTCACGCGGTTGTTCCCAAAATATCCCCTCGTGCACAAGAGCGGGCGAACGCGTTACTAGAAGAACTTAACGTTCTGCCGGGACAAAAACTTATCGGGATTAATCCTCATACGAGCGAACTTCGTTCGGAGCGTCAATGGCCGCTTGAATATTTTTTTCAAACGATCGCAGCTCTCGCTAGTGATAACAGCTTACAGATTTTTCTTCTCGGCGCAGGAACAGAAAGTATCCGAAATGAGGAGATCCTTAAAAAAATTGATCCTTCCAAACAAAATATTCACAACGCTGCTGGAAAACTCTCCTTTAAAGAGTATCTCGCTCTTCTTTCCCGTTTGAGCTTTCTTCTGACCAATGACTCTGCACCTCTTCACTTGGCAGAAGCTCTAAACATTCAAACACTCTCTCTCTGGGGTCCTACTGATCCAGCCCATTTATGTCCTCCAGGAAAAGAGCATCTCCACATCTATCGATCCATTTACTGCTCACCGTGCACACACACCACTGATATCCCTCCCTGTGGTGGAGACAACCAGTGTCTCAAGCAGATTTCCTGGCAAGAAGTGACCAAAATTATCTGTAAGGCGTTACAGATCCCCATTCCTATTGGCACGGAACAAATTCCAACAAACTCGATTAAAACAAACACCATCTACGGATATTGGAGAGGTGTTTCTGTCCCGATTATAACCGACTGATATCTCGCTACTTATGGAAACTGCATCTCCTCTCAGCAATCACAATGAATCGTGCCCCATCTGTAGTGGGACTCCACAAAGTTTTCGTTTGGTAACACGTGCGGGAAGGGTTGCTATCTGTGGAGCGTGTCGCAGTTGGTATCGGATCCCGCGCCCAACGCTTGGAACCTTAAAAGAGATTTATCAAAAAGACTATTATGACTCTTGGGGGCTAAATGATCAGCCCACATCTGTACAGGCAACAAAGCGAGCTTCTTTTCTGCCAATCCTGAAACATCTTGAGAAAAAAATGCTCGCAGAGAGTCCATTTTTTACCTTACTTGATGTCGGCGCAGCAACTGGCAACTTGATGGAGTTAGGAAAAGAGCGCGGATGGCAGGTCTCCGGCATCGAGTTAAATCCTTATTCTGCTGAGATTCTTCGCTCCCGATTTGGCAGTGAAACTATCTGGGAAGGTGAGCTCTTAAACGCGCCGTTCCCAGCTAAAAGCTTTCATGCGGTAACACTCTGTGATGTTCTTGAACATGTGCTGGAAGTAAAAGAGACTTTGGAAAAAGTGCACCAGCTATTAAAAAAAGGGGGGACTATCTGCATCACCACCCCTGATATCGACTCCTGGTCAAGACAGATACTTGGAGAAAATTGGCTCCACTTTAAAGAAGAACACATCCAGTATTTCTCAACTCCCGCTCTCACGCATCTGCTTAAAGAGGTTGGGTTTAAAAACATCACCGTCTCTCCTTACTGGAAACATCTTACATTTGACTATGTGCAAACCCAACTGACAACATACAAACACTCAATCCTTACCCCTCTTTTTTCCTTTATCCATAGCCTCACTCCAAAACATCTTCGCAATTGTCCAGCTCCATTTCTTTTCGGGGAGAAATTAATTTTTGCTGAAGCGTGATGAAAAGTAAGTTAGTCTAGCCGCTATGAAAGTTATCCCCTCACTTATTGTTTTTTTCATTGCTGTGTTGATGCAGACTCTCTACCTAAACTCTGCTCCAGTAATTGCCCACTATGATAGTGTGGGCTATCTTCGAGCGGCTCTTAAAATCATTGATACCGGATCGCTGCTTTCTGTTCCTTCATTTCGAACACCGGGATACCACCTTTTTTTAGTAGGACTTTTTACCCTTTTTGGTAACTCCGGCTTTGTCATCGTGGTCGCACAACATCTGCTCATCGCTCTTCTTTCAGGATTGGTAACATTTCTCTGTTCTACCCAGATGAAGCTTCGCTACGCGATTTTTGTGGGAGTTCTTATCGCTCTTGATCCGATTTTGGCGCTTTATGGAAGTTGGGTCATTGCAGAGATTCCCTTCTCGGTAGCACTTACGATCGGCGTCATATATGCTCTCAGAACTCCTTCTTCAAAGAGAGCAGCAGCTCTCTCTGGCTTCTGTTTTGGGGTAGCTACTCTTTTTCGACCCAGTGGGCTTGTTGCTTTTATGACGGTGCTTTTTTTGCTCCTTCTTTCAATAGCAACAAAACGTATCTCTTTTCGCTTTGGAAGAGATCAGTTTCTGCTGATGAGCACGCTCTATCTTTTAGTGCTCGCTCCCTGGTTTTTCTTTCGATACTACCACTATAAAACATTTCGTCTCGTAGAAACGGACAGTTCGTTTCTCACCATTCAAATGCTTCAGAACCAAAAGCTCTTTGATCCTCAGCTCATTGAACCACACTCATTACAGATACTCTACCAAGAGATCATTGAGGGAAAGACAACATCAGAAGAGGAGCGTATCAATAATGATCGCAGCGTAGCTTGGGCTTTTCATAATGCACTCATCTCTCAACTTGGTTCTGAAAAAACAGATGCATTCTACGCACACTACTTAGAGCACTTTAAAAACGTGCATGCCAAAAAATACTACTCCTTGATGGGACTGACCGTTTTGGAACTTCTTCATCTGCGAAACGACTATCCAGCTACTCCGCTTACGGCAAATCGTTACTTAGGAGAGGTAATCCCTTATAAACAACAGCTTGAGAGTATAACAAAAACCCCTGTCGAGTTTGAGATTTTGTACCATCCCGGAAAATATAAAAACGTAGCGCACGTTTGGCAAAAGATACTTCACTATATTCATTTTACAAAACCGATCGTATCTCTCCTCCTTGTTTTTGCCGTTGGATATCTTTTTATCTCTGTTGCAAGAAATCCTCTGCTAACTCCCTTTCTTCTCCTTCCCTATCTGATCTTACTCCTTCAAGCGTGCGCCTATAGTTTTCTTCTCCATAATGAGGATCGTTATACCTATGTGTTAAATCCTCTGATTTATTTGCAGCTTGGTCTCATTTTACAAAATATTTCTACCTACCCCTGGCGAGGCGACAAAAAATGAATAAAGTGCCTCAGCACCGGGGAAACATTTTAGCGGTTTGTTGTTATTTGGCTGTGCTTACGGTGCTGATCGGGTTTTCATTTTTTGCGTTTGGTTACTACCTTTATGATTATGATTTTTGGCATTACTGCGCGCTGACAAAGGCATTTAGTAAAGACCTGCTTCACCCTACGGACCCTTTTTCGATAATGTCCTTACCTTTGACCTCACCGTACTGGTTTTACTCCCTCCTAACTGGTTTTTTCAGTCATTTACTTAATATTGAACCGTTCCAATTCTTGCCCATTATCGGTATCGGAAACGTTGTATTTTTTGCCGCTGGACTTCTCTTTTTGGTGCGCACCCGAGGTCACTCCACAGCGTGTGCGGCATGGTTATTATTTCTTCATTTAACTCTCTGGGGATATAAACCTTGGATCTTTAGTGGCTTTTTTCACCTCTGGGCACTCCCGGTTTCAGCTCCTTATCCTGCTACCTTTGCAATGGGAACTGCGCTTTTTGGTTGTGCACTATTTTCCTTATGGACAACAAAAGAAAAAGTGATCTTTTTAATTCTTAGTTGGCTCTTTGGGCTTGTAACTTTAGTTTCACATCCTCTAACATTTATCTTTTTTGCCGTAACCTGTTTCTCATTTGCATTAACTTCAAATCGACAAATTCGTCATCTTCTTATTCTTGTTGGTATTTCAATTCTCTATCCAGTTCTTCTTGGAAAACTCCCTCTCTTTCCATTGCAACTTCTTACCTCTTCAGGCACATATGTTGCCCATTACGGGGGACTAGAGCTCTACCATGGACTCCTCATACGAATATTCCCACCACTTCTCATTGGGATATTTATTATCGCTCGAAATCTCCGAAACAGAGCATACCTTCCACTGTTGTTGATGCTCCTCTGTTTCTCTACCCTTTATAGTTTTGGTGCCGTAAGCGAGATGTGGAATTTCGGAAGGGTGATCTCCTATTCTGTTTTTTCACTCCACTGGATCATTGCCTTGTATCTTTCCTCGCTTGATAGAAGAGCACTACGCTCTCCTCTTATTGCTCTTGGTGGGGGTGTGCTTACCCTTGTACTTCTTATTCGTCCTCTTCTTGATACTCTTCAACAGCTTCCTCAAGAGCGACTTCGCTATATTCAACAGATCGCTCAACTTGCAGGAAATACAAAAATCACTGGACCGGTACTTGCTTCCTGGAGAGTCAGTAGGATGCTCCCCTGCTTTGGCGCTACACCGTTTGTGTACTACTCTGCTCCTCCTGAGAAAAACAACAACTCACCTACTCATGAAGCAAGAGAGCGATTTCTTACCTTCTCAACTCCTCTTCAGGAGAGAATGGATATTGTCAGAGAGTTTCAGATCTCTTCTGTTATCCTTGAGCGTTCTTTGGTCATGCCTGACAACGAAATGATCCCTCACAATTTCTCTCTCGAGGAGAAACTCGATCAAGGAAGTCTCTACCTACGACAAGGGGGGACACCATGAGTTTGACCCCCCGAGATACATGGTCTGAGGCCGCAGAAAAGTTCTTTGACTCCGTTGCGATAGAGTCCCCGCAGTATTCGATATTTCGAGAGGAGAACTTTGAAAAATTTTATAAAGCATATCTTCCTCTTAGGAAGCGCACTCAGTTGGCAGAAGGTGCGAAAGTTCTTGATATCGGTTCAGGAAGTGGTTTTCTTGCGCTGGTCGCTGATGCTCACCGCTGGTCTTATGTTGGCCTTGATATCTCACGTCATTCGCTACAACAAGCAGCAGCAAATACAAACTGTCATCAATTCATTCAGAGTGATGTAACGCAGATCCCTTTTGCAAACGAGATGTTTGATGGTGTGTTCGCCGTTACCTCTTTAGAGTTTGTTAAAGACAAGAAGGCAGCACTTTGTGAGATACAGCGGGTGTTGTCTCTAGATGGAATACTGTATCTTGAAGTAAGAAATTCTCAGTTCTGGTCGATAAAGGTGTTGTCTGCACTGCTTTTGATGGCAAAAAAAATGCACCTCATAAAAAAAGATATTCATTCAGAGTTTTATGACCTCTCCCTTGAGGAGTGGCTTCAACTTTTAAAATCAAGTGGTTTTTCGATTACCGAACTTCATCCCTCATACCGTCCTTCTAATTATGGCGCGGGAATGAGTCGAATAAAAAACTGGATTATTGGATGTATTCGTTCCTTTTTACCATTAAAAAAGCATTACATGGTTGGTATTTTATGCTCTTCTAGTGCTGCGAGAACTAAATTTTAACTATGTATAAGGCAAAAAAACATTATCAATCTCCGACGGAAGCTAATCGATACGATCGACAACGGTTTTCCTCGCTCTTTGGCAAGATGGCTCATCGTGGTGAGGAAAAAGCGCTGCGATTGATGCTTAGAAAACATTTTCAGCACCCTGGAAGTGTTCTGGATCTGCCGTGTGGGACAGGGCGAATGTTTCCTGCCCTTCTTGAGTTTGGTCTCTCGGTGACGGGGGCAGATATCTCCGAAGCGATGCTTGAAAAAACGCAAGAAAAAATCGATGGGGCTTCTTCGTTTGCCACATTAAGAGCTGATGCAGAAGATCTTCCTTTTGATGACAACACTTTTGATTACCTTGTGAGCTTTCGATTCTTTTGTCACCTTCCGCCCCCAGTGCGACTAGAAGTTTTAACTGAGATGTGTAGAGTTACCAAACAAACCCTGGCGATTAATTATCACTTTGAAAGTAACGCACCTTTAGCGCTTTTTAATCGAAACTTTCGACCTCACTCATATCCAGCATTTCCGGCGCGAATGGAGGAGGTTCTTTCATCTGCGAAGGCGCTTCATCTTCGAATTGGCGCGGTTCAATATCTCAGCTGGTATGAGCGATGCTCTGCAATTGTGATCTTTCATAAAAGTGCATGACAATAAAATCGCGTTTTTTCTCTGATTTAAAGATTGTTTTTGTTGCACAAATTGTTGCAAGCAGTGCGATGTTGTTATTTACGATCTGGGCAGGAAGGCAACTTGGAGCTGATAAATTTGCGCTCTTTCAAGCGTTGATGGTGCTCTACTATGCAGCTGCTTCTTTTAACTTACCACTCTACCTGATGAGCATTGATACTACTGGCCGGGAAGTGCCGTCTGTGCAGATGCGCGTTGGGGCGGAGTTTTTAAAGTTTGTTTTCATTGCCTCATTCTTTCTTGGTGTATTGGTGATCATTTGTAGTCAGTGGTTGGGTCTTCTTATTGATGCACCTTCAAAATTATCCTGTATCGTTGTAGCGCTGATGTTAATCTCTAAAGAACCGCTTACCTGTGCCTACGGACTGATTCAGGGGACAGGAAAGCACACACTGTTTGGGAGGATCAAGATTAGTGAGTCACTCCTCCTTCTTGTTTTTGGCGTGGCAATACTCTCTGTCTATTCTCAAGCAGAAGGGGCGGTACTGACCTATGCACTTCCAGCCTTCATCTCACTTGGAATCTGTGCATGGTATGAACCGAAGCTGTTTTCTGAACTAAGAAGTGCGCGGATACCACCGTTTCGGAGATTTCTACCTGCTATTCCGCTTCTTTTGTATCTACTTTTACTGAACCTTCTTTCTGGCCTTCCATTACTTATCTCACGTGGCTTCCTCTCTACGGAAGAGAGCAGTATTCTTGCTGCTCTCTATAACTTACGCTCTGCGGTATTTCCTTTTGCGTTGGCAGTGGTGATTCCTTTCTATATAAAGTGCCTAAACAGGTCCTCTACAAAAGAAAATCTGCTTTTGGTGTTATTGATCAATCTTGGAATGGGAATCTGCTTTTCACTTCTTCTTGGATTATTTCCAGAAAAGATCTTTAAACTTCTCTACCACTTTCCCCTGACATGGACGAATACCACGATCACTTGGTACTGTGGCTACATTATTACAGAGCTTCTGGTCCTTCCCCTTTTATTCTTATTGGCTGGAAAAAGCTCATTGAAAGTTATTGTCGTTGTGGCTCCAGTTATTTGTTGGATGTGTTTTCTTACATTAAATCCTGAACTGTCAGCAGCATCTCTTGTTTTTTATCAATGTGTAAGTGGGTTTGTTTTTCTCTTCGTAGCAAGCATCTTCGCTTTCCAGGCTCGAAAAGAGATTTAGAGCCTCTAACAGAATAAACGACCCCGCCTGTCGTTGGGGGGGGTAAGCAACAAAAAAAAAAAAAAAAAGTTTGTTT
>CAZDIO010000006.1:0-43273 GCA_964505555.1 uncultured Bdellovibrionales bacterium | reverse complement strand
AACAAATCATAATCTTCTTCCCTCTCGACTTCTTGGCCCCCCACCCCCCCCCACGACAGGGAGTTCCTGCAGCATCTAAAATGGAACCGCTCTAGCTTACTGTAGGCTTACTCTGGTCTTTACTGTGGTTGCGCCTGAAAGATATCAGCACTTAAGAGCGCACTCTCAATAAACACCTGTTGTCCCTCGAGGAACTCCGGCTTTGGAATATTTGGTCGGAGTTTTAAGAGTGCCTGAGAAGCGGCTTCCTGTTGGGCCTGCTTCTTTGTTTGTCCCCGTCCACGTCCGACGATCTCTTGGTCAACAATCACAATAGTAACAAACGTTGGTGCATGTTCTGGCCCTTCAACAAGTTCAAGGAGATATTCTGGTGGCTCACTTCCCGCCGCATGAAGCACCTCTTGAAGTTCCGTCTTTGGATCATACGGTGTGACATCATCTAGAGCCGTTCCAAAGATCTTTTCAATAACCGAAAATGCCTCCTCGTAACGACTATCAAGATACATCGCTCCGATAATTGCCTCCATCACATCGGCTAAAATTGAAGGTCGCTCATGCCCTCCACTTGAAAATTCTCCCCGACCTAATCGGATAAAAGGTCCGATCTCTAGAGACTTTGCAATATCAGCAAGTGCACGGGTATTAACAAGTGCTGCTCGCATCTTTGAAAGCTCTCCTTCTCGTGCCTCAGGGTAACGGTCACAAAGTAGGTGTGCGACACTCAGATCAAGCACCGCGTCTCCAAGAAACTCAAGGCGTTCATAATCTGTTCGTTCACGAAGAACTAACGCTGAGCGGTGGGTCAGCGCCCGTTGCAATAAAGAGGTATCTTGAAAGGTGTATCCGAGTCGGGCTTCAAGCGTGGTGTAATCGGTGCTTGCCTTGTATGGAGCCTCGCCGCCACCTTCTCCAAACCCTTCACCCTCCGGACGAGGAGCTCTCTTTGCGGGGGCGGTTGGAACCATGCGGTTTCCATCCCCTTTCGTATACTCTTTTTTTCGGTGGCCTTTTTTCTCGACGAGGTAATCATCCCAAACCTCCCTCTTTGTTCCTAGTGAGGTCTGAGATGGTTTCCCCCCTGACTTTTGGGCACCGCCTGTTGGCTGTAACTTGCCTGGTTTAATAATTCGCATAGTACTCTTTGGTTACTCTCATCGTATTTAACTACCTTTCCTAAAACTCTCTTTCCAAAAGTGATCCCGCTATCTTCATTTGAGAGACGGGCTTCATTTAAGATAACAGCAGCCGTTACAAATTCACGGGTTGTTCCAAGCCAAAGGTTTTGCTCTCTGGCTTCAGCTATCATTTCTACCTTTTTTCCAATAAGCGCTCGACAAAACGCTGCATGTAGCTCCTGTCCTATAGCACGAAACCTTCCCGCCCGTCGCCTCCGCTCTCTCTCATCCACCATTCCATCAAGTTTCACAGCAGCCGTACCTTGACGCTCAGAGTAGGGAAAAATATGGAGATACGAAAACGGCAAACTTCGACAGATCTCAATTGCTTCATCAAGCTCAGCTCTTGTTTCCCCCGGAAAACCGACAATCACATCGGAACCAAGCCCCAGGTGAGGGAAAGTGCTTCGAATTTTCTCTATAAGTTCAAACACTTGAGAAAGTCGATACCTTCTATTCATCCGTTTTAGAACTCTATCTGAAAATGCCTGTACACAGATATGAAGGTGCTCGCAAAAAACGTTACTTTTTGAAAGAACCTCTAAAATCTCATCATCAAGGTCATTGGGATCAATAGAACTAAGACGAAAGCGTAGCTGTGGGTTGTGCTTCACAATCTCCCGAAGAAGTGAAACAAAGTTCGTCCCTCGATCAAGCCCGTACCCCCCAAGGTGGGTACCCGTTAGCACGATCTCCTCGTAGCCAACACTCTGAAGATGGGAGATATCATCAAGAAGAGTCGAAAGAGATTTCGAACTAAACCCTCCCCGGCTCTGTGGGATAATACAAAACGTGCAGGAATTTTCACACCCTTCCTGAACGCGAAGATGGAAGCGCGCACGGTTTTTTACCTCACCCAGTTTTGTGCCGGGTCCAGTAATGAGCGCTGAAAGTGGATCATGGACTGAGTGTGAATGAAAGTGGTCTTTCTTTTTTCTTCTCTCTTCGCTTTGACCTTCATTTTTCTCTAAAACTTCTCTCTCTTTAGAAAAGATCGCATCAACCACGGTCTTTCTCCGACCAGGGCCGATGATCTGATCCCCTAAGTTAAGCCTCTCGAGTGTCTCTTTCCCAACCTCACCTAAACACCCGGTAACAATAATATGAGCGTCTTTTGATCGCGCCTGTATCTTTCGAATTGCTTTATGCGCTTCTTTTTCTGCACTATCGGTAACACTACAACCATTAATCACGTAGACATCCGCTCCCGTATCTCCTGAGCATGCTACCGCCCCTCTTTCAATTACCGCTGCCTGGAGATCGGTCGTATCTGCGAAGTTACTTCGACAACCAAAGGTTTCAAAAGAAACACGAAGAGGTCTTTGGTTAGGCATGGTGCTCCGCATATGCAATAACTCCCCCACCAAAAAGCTCGCGAAGCTCCTCTTTTCCAGCCTGCTCGCTATAGAACACTGCCGCCTGACCCGGACTCACCGCGGTCCAATTATCGAGAAAAAACGCTTCGATAGTTTCTGAATCACGAGGTTCGATCCGACACCGCACGCCTGCATTTCTGTAACGAAGTTTCACAAGAGCGGTAAACGGCTCTTGTGGAGTTTTTCCAGAGATCCAATTAACATCACGCACCACAAATGATGCTTTCTCTAAATCTTTTTTCTCACCAACTTCAACTTCTGCAGTTTCTGCATCAATACGAAGAACATAGAGTGGATTTTTTGCGCTGAGCCCCAACCCTTTTCGTTGTCCGATCGTGTATTGATAATACCCACGGTGCGAACCAAGCTTAGTCCCATCCTTCAGGACGATATCTCCAGCTTTATCTTCGCTCGTATGTTTCTTAACAAACTCGCCGACGGAGGAAGAAACAAAACAGATATCATAACTCTCTTTTTTCTCTGAAAGAGAAAGACCTTTTGAGTGCAGATAGTTTCGCACCTCCGGTTTTGTCATCTCGCCAACAGGAAACATCGTATGTTGAAGATCGTTTTGAGTCATCGAGTAGAGAAAGTAACTTTGATCCTTTGTTTCATCTCGCGCCGTAAAAAGCGCTGCACTGCCATCGCTGTTTTTTCGCACTCGCGCATAATGCCCCGTAGCAATCGTCTCTACTCCAAAAGAGGATGCACGCTTTCTTAGCTGTTGAAACTTAATTTTTCGATTGCACTCGACACACGGATTTGGAGTCCTGCCCCGAAGATACTCATTTACAAAGGGGGTAATAACCTCTTCCTGGAATGAATCTTCAAAGTCAAAAACGTAATAAGGAAATCCAGAAGTGGTTGCGATGGAGCGGGCATCGTTAAAATCAGAAGGGGCACAACAAGTTGCTCGAGAAGATGCGCCACCGTTTTTTCGGTAATCCCATACCTGCATGGAAACACCGATCACAAAAAACCCCTGCTCATGAAGGAGCATCGCCGCTGCTGAGGAGTCAACCCCACCGCTCATCGCGACGACAATCTTTTCTGCCTCTACGACCTTGGCCAGCTGACTAGACATAGGCCACTCGCTGTTCTGAAGAAGAGTCTTCGCAGGTATTCTTTCTCATTTGAGATACAGCTTTAAAAATGATCTCTCCTGCCTCATCGACGATCTCTTCTGTTGCGTCCCAATCAAGACTAAAGCGAATCGCCTCACGAGCCACTTTTTCAGAAAGCCCCATTGAGAGAAAGACCTCAGATACCTGTTGTTTTCCCGAAGAACACGCCGCACCGATTGAGGCACATACTCCAAGGAGATCTAAGGAGACAACAAGATCATCTCCACGACATCCAGAAAATGAGATCGTTAACGTGTTACTTAATGCTTCTGGTTGTGGAGTAAGTACTATACATTCCGGTATGTTCTTACAAAGAGTATCTTGAAATCGATTCCGAAGTTTTATAATTCGTGCTCGCTCCTCAGAACCATGTTTTTGTAAATGCCGACACACCGCTCCAAATGCGGTGATCGCCCCCACGTTCTCACTTCCTGAACGAAATCTGTTTTCCTGAGGACCACCCACGATGAGTGGCTCAAAACTTAAACACCTTAAATGTCCCTTTGAAAACACTAACGCTCCGATCCCCGCAGGAGCACCAAGTTTGTGTGCTGAGATTGAGACCACATCAACCCCTGCTTCAAAGAGCGAATTTACGGAGCAATCTGTTTTTAAAACTGCCTGGGTAATATCTGAGGCGATAATTCCTAAATACCCAGACGAACGAAGCTCTCTGGCAAGCCCTTCTATATCTTGCACTGCTCCGGTTTCATTGTTTGCAGCCATCAGTGTAACAAGAGCGGTTTCTTTGCACACTTTAGAGAGCATATCTTGTGGATCGACAATACCGTTTCGTTGAGGATTCACCCAAGAGATACTCCAACCTGCTTTTTCAAGAAGACGAAGCGACTCTTTTACTGCCGCATGTTCAATCGCAGAAGAAACGATATGTTTTGGAAATTTGGAGAGACCTTCTCGTTTTCCCAAAAAACCAAAGATCATTGCGTTACAACTTTCTGTTCCCCCGGAGGTGAAGATCACCTCTCCTGAATCTTCCTGCTTGGGAAGGAGAAAAGTGGCGAGATCTTGTCGTGCCTGCTCAAGTGCCATCCGTGCTTTTTGCCCGGCCATATGGATGCTTGATGGATTTCTATAATCTACACGATGAAGCGCCTCGGCTGCCTCTGGCCGGAGTTTTGAAGTGGCGTTTGCATCAAGGTAGATCATCGGTTTTTGCTAACTTCTCAAAATTACTAAAGATTTAAAACAATCGAGATGTTTGATCTTAGATTTGCAGGCTAATTCTATGAAAAAATCTAAAGTTTTTCAATAAGTTAACCGATTTTTCTTCTATGAGCACTATTGGAGCAATCATCGGTGCACAGGCAGGAGTCGTCGCAGGAGCGCCACAACCACAGCGCGCAGACAATCCTGCTGTACAAGCAAGTCAACTTACCAAAGCAGTTCAATCCGGGGCACAAGCTATCGTTCTTAGTGCCCACCTCGGTCGCCCTGACAGAACAACCACTCAGGGGGATGCAAAAAAAGTTGATGCTTCGTTTGAAAAAGAACGAACGAAGAAAAAAGAAAAGTCTGAGGGAAAATCCAGCAAAAAAACAGTAAATATCACTGCCTAAAAGAATTTCTATTTACGATAATTTTTCTATTTGTTAGGAATAAAATAGTCACCAGCTACTACTTTTGGTCTTTTTCATAGACAGTAAGGCAACTCAGTTACTCTAACCTTCCTTAAGTGCAATAAACTTTTTATGCAGTTAGGATGGTTGGTGTGAATGTATAGTTAGGTTTTGTTTTACTTCAGACTACTTCCATAATTTTCAAATTCCAAATCGGGAACACTTATCGACTCTCTGTAGAGTCCTTAGGCGTTCCTGGTTTGAATTTTTGGGCATATGCGAAGGAGTGTGTTCAGATGGTATCGGACGATGATGGCGTATTTACGCGACCGGTTCTTTACGAAAAAATTCTTGGGCGAACTCTTTCTTCTCGAACGCGAGGAGTCATTTACTGGTATGCACAACGGCATCGCGGAGGAAGAGATCTGCAATTGTGCAGAGCCATCAACAAAGGCGAGATCTCTCTCCATCTTATCATGACAGATCACGCTTCATGGAAAGCCGGACAAGGTACACGAAAACTGGCGGGAGCAGTAGCGTAAGGAAAACAACGAAAGAGGATAGAGAAAAATGCGGACGCGGAGAAGCGATGAGCCTTCTTCCGCGTCCGCATGCTGGGGTTCCTATTAATCACACCAATCATTTATCTTCCTCACCTGCCTACTGGCGGTTTTTTTTTAACTTCACTATACTCTCTCTTTATCCAATCCTTCTTTGTTTAGATTCTTATGCGGAGTAAAAAATGAGTAACTCAATCACCCCCACCCCTGAACTCCTGATGCCTGCTGGTAATTTTGAAAAACTACGTTTTGCGTTTGCCTATGGGGCGGATGCTGTCTATGCCGGAGTTCCGCTTTATTCGTTACGAGCTCGAGATAATGATTTTAAAACGATTGAATCGATCGCAGAAGCAATTAACTACACGCACTCTCTTGGAAAAAAAATATATCTCACAATGAATATCTACGCCCACAATTCAAAAATTGAGGGGTTTTTAAAAACTTTTTGTGAAACTGCAGATCTTAATCCGGATGGTTTCATTCTCACCGATGCAGGTCTGATTGGAAAAGCAAGAAAACTTCGACCAAACGCGATCATTCATCTCTCCACTCAGGCAAACGCCACCAACTGGGCCACCGTCGAGTTTTGGAAAGACCAAGGGGTAAAGCGCGTCATCCTCCCCCGAGAGCTCTCACTAAAAGAGATTACCGAAATGTCACGCCGTGTTCCCGATGTTGAGCTTGAATCATTTGTCCACGGTGCGATCTGTATCGCCTACTCCGGTCGGTGTTTAATTTCAAACTACATCAATCACCGTGATGCAAACCAGGGCACCTGCACAAACTCCTGTCGGTGGAACTACGCCGTAAACGTTGAGAAAGGAAATCTTTCTGATGGTGAGAGTTCTCAAATCGCGGAGGAAAAACCCTACACCCCAGTTGAGGGAAGATACTCGCTGACCGAACAGACCCGCCCAGATGAGCAGTTTGAGCTTGATGAGGATGAACACGGCTCATACATGATGAACTCAAAAGATCTCTGCGCCATTGAGCTTCTAAAAGATCTTCGCGAGGCAGGAATTATCAGTTTTAAAGTAGAGGGACGAACAAAATCCATCTACTACCTCTCCATTGTTACCCGAGCATACCGAAAAGCAATTGACGATGTTGTTCTCGGTCGTCCCTTTAATCCAGAAAATCTCCGCGAAGTGCTCTCTACAGAGAACCGAACGTTGATGACAGGTTTTTATCTTCGTCGACCAAATGAGTATGGACAGAACTACGACGATGGAACCTCTCTTCCTTTAGGACACCGGTTTGGGGGTGAGGTAGTTGATTTTGATCCAAAAAACGAACTTGCCTGGGTTGAAGTGCGAAACAAACTCTCTGTAGGTGATACGGTTGAGTGGATTACTCCAAAAGAAACAGTTACTTCCGAGATTACATTTCTCCAAAAACAAGATGGAAGTTACACCCCAAGCACCGGAGGAGGAATGCGGTGTGGAATTCCCTGCCCGATAGCGCCGGATCAGTATACGCTTCTAAGACAGGTTCTTCCGCAAAGCGCTCCTCGTCAGGTTTCTCGAGATCTTTCGATAGAAAGTAACCTACCGACCTAAACAGATCATCTGTTGGAGACTCTTAGACTTCTCCTGAGCCTTGAGCTTAAACTGATTTCTTATTCCCCATTGTCGTTGCGAGCCGGGAGGGTTCTGCCACACCTAAAGTGGAACAGCTCTAGCTATTGAGATTTGAGAGAAGCCATATCGATGCAGAAGCGATACTTCACATCAGATTTGCTCAGTCTCTCGTAAGCTTCGTTAACTTTCTGAATTGGAATGACCTCGACATCTGCCGTAATGTTATGCTTACCACAGAAGTCAAGCATCTCCTGAGTCTCTGCGATGCCACCGATAATTGAGCCGGCAAGATTTCGCCGTCCAAAAAGCAGACTGAATGCAGAAACCGCCATCGGCTTCTCCGGTGCGCCTACAAGAGTAAGGGTACTATCGTGCGCGAGCAGATTGAGGTAGGCGTTTATGTCGTGTTCGGCGGAGATGGTATCAAGAATAAAGTCAAAACTCCCCGCGTGCTTTTTCATTTCGTCGGCGTTTCGAGAGATAATGACCTCATCGGCGCCGAGGCGAAGTGCGTCTTCTTTCTTATTTGGCGAGGTTGTAAAAACAACAGTATGCGCACCAAAGGCACGAGAGAATTTCACACCCATGTGACCAAGTCCTCCCAAGCCGACAATACCAACCTTTTTACCTTTCGTGACACCTCCACGACGTAGTGGTGAGTAGGTCGTAATCCCTGCACAAAGAAGAGGAGCGGTTCCGGCAAGATCGAGGTTACTTGGAACATGCAGGACGAAGTGTTCATCGACAACGATACTATCGGAATAACCACCGTAGGTAACGGGTGCGGTCTTATGCTTATCCGGTGAATTAAAGGTAAGCACCTGATTTGGGCACAGATTTTCTAAATTAGCTTTGCACTGGGGACAGGTGTGGTCGGAATCAACAAGGCAGCCCACTGCAGCAAGATCGCCAGGTTTATATTTCGTAACTGCCGACCCTACCTTAGTCACACGCCCGACGATCTCATGGCCGGGAACGATCGGGTAAACAGTAGGCATAACGCTCTTCCATTCGTTTCTTACTGAATGAAGATCAGAGTGGCAGATACCACAAAAGAGGATTTCAATCTGCACGTCACGCTCAGCTGGGTCGCGTCGTGGGATGTTCATAAAGCCCAGTGCTGATGTTTCGCTGGTAGCGGAATAAGCTTTTGTGTTGTACATAATAATTTCGATGCTCCTATCGGTTTTCTTTAGGCGACTGATTCCCAAAGCAGAATAACTTATCGCGTTTGTTTATCACAAACCATCTATTTCTTTGGCTGGGCTTTTTGATCAAGAAAGCGAAACAGCACTACAGAAACAACTAGTAATCCCCCAAACCAAATCAAATCGTTAATACCGGTTATGTCCGGCAATCTAATTTTACCCAGAGCGCCTTTTGTTAGGATATTTGATTGTATCCACGAAAAACTTAAGGCGTACAAAATCCCCCCAACAAGCATACCTAAAAAACCAACGAGCGCATGAATACTTCCAGTTCCAACCGCAGCAACTCCCGTGCCCGGGCAGTATCCATAGAGAACCATTCCAACACCAAAGAGAGCAGCTCCAGAAACCACTGCAAGCATATCTGCTGGTTTAATATGATATTGGGCAAGACCAAATTGATGCAGCACAGAGATCCCGATCCCTCCAACAATGATTGCGGTAAGCATTACACGTAGCACCGTAAAATCTCGAAAGCGGAATTGATTCACAATGACGTTATAGTCAGCCACTCGTCCTCGTTGAAGCAGCATGCCAAAAACAGCGCCGAAGACTACCGCCAAAACCAAGCTTAGATCTCCTTGTATCGGCAATATCATAGACCCTCCTTTGAAGATTTCGACGATTGTACTGAGAATATTCTGGCAGTTATCACGCCCGAAACAAACATCACCAAAAAAAATGTCCAACTACTTACAGCAAGCTGGAGCGATCCACTTATTCCATGTCCGCTCGTACATCCTCCCGCAAGTCGAGCACCGAACATAGCGAGCACTCCTCCAATAAAAGCAGCGAAAAATCGTGGCGCGATTTTTTCACCAAAACGCTCCTTCCACGTTACGGGCACCAACTCCCACTTAAAGGTTTTCTCTGATAGTGAACTTAGTAATGCCCCCAGAAAGGTTCCCATGAGAAACAGAGTTCCATAATCCCACGCAGGAATTGTTTTTGCCCAATAGGGGTTCGTTGCTACCGTTTCTGAACCAAGGAGAGGAACCGCTGCGGCTCCTGATACCTCAGAGAGTGCTGTAGTAATGCCAATCGGAGCATTGACCACGACAAATACAATCCAACTAAGAAGACCGATCCCCGCGCCCACCAAATATGAACGCCTGTATTTGGAATTAATCATTGGTTCCCCCTTTGCTTTGAATTTGAGAAGCTCTCCATCTTTTATAAGATCCATATCCCACAAGTCCAGGAGCAATAAAAACACATAAGGGGCAGACCGCACCTGATAACGCAGCAGTAACAGCCCCTAACGCCCCAACTCCAACCCCTAATGCCACACAAGTGTTGGCATCTTTTTTGTTCTTATCTCTTACTTCAACGGATGATTTTTCTTCCATGCTTCCCTTTAGTCTTTCGCACAACAAATCCCTTACTTTTAACGAATGAAATATTGAACCATCATCACAAACAAGACGGCACCCCACAGAAGCAGACAAGGGGAGCATCGAAAAGAGTTATTACAATGAGGAGTTCTCGTCCCTTTTTTATTACAGCAACTTAAGTGCTTCGTGTCCATAAAATCTCCTTTTCTATTGACTTATATGATTATATAGCTATATAATCATACAATGATATAAAAACAAGGGCCTACCCCCCCAATGACAAAAAATCCCCTAAGAAGCCTTTCTATTGATTCTCTGGAGACTGTTGCTGCTCGTTTTCGAGCTCTAGGAGAAGTAAGTAGACTTCTCCTTATTCAAGCCTTACACAGTGGAGAAAAAAACGTTACGGACTTGGTTGAGCTTACTGGACTAAGTCAACCAAACGTTTCAAGACACCTGGCACTCTTAGTAACGGCAGGAATAGTTGGACGAAGAAAGGCCGGGCTCAATGTTCTCTATAGGGTTATTGATGAGAGCCTGATCGATATCTGCACGATCGTTTGTAAGAGCGTCTCCCACCCATTGCGAAAAAGATAAAACGATCTCTCGTTCATCCTTTTGATTTCGCACACCTAAAACCAATATGAGACATGCCCGTATCCGGTGGCGTTCCCCGCCGCGCAGAGGGTCTATAACTTTCACAGTAACTAATATGACACAAAAATGAGCCGCCTTTCGTTACTCGCTCCTCCTGCGCTGGATTAATTGGGCTCCAACTTTTAGAAGGCCCAGCAGGATTATGGCATGAAGGTTCGTCAGCACGCTGGGCATAAGTATCTGGTCTGTACCAATCGCTGCACCACTGCCAAACGTTTCCAACCATATCGTAAAGGCCATAACCATTGGGTGGAAACGACTTAACGGGTGCTGTTCCAACAAAGCCATCTTCGCCTGTGTTTTTATAAGGGAACTCGCCCTGCCAGGTATTTGCCATGAATTTCTTGTTCGGCATGGTCTCATCCCCCCAGGGGAATCTCTTTCGCTCTAATCCTCCCCGCGAAGCAAACTCCCACTCAGCCTCTGTTGGAAGTCGTTTGCCAGCCCATTTGGCGTAAGCTTCGGCATCAAAGCAAGATACCTGGACAACGGGATGTTTCATTTTTCCTTTCAAGTCACTTGTGGGACCTTCTGGATGTCTCCAACTAGCACCTGGTACCCAGCGCCAGAAATTTGCCATATCTTGCAAATCAACTGGCCCATCTGAAGGCGTAAAAACCATAGAGCCTGGAACAAGCACACTGTCCTCTGGCTTCACGGCGCCTGGAGGCAGTTGTTTCTTAAGTTCCTCCCAAATCGGCTTTTGTTCCGCCGTCGTTATATAACCAGTAGCCTTTACAAACTTTTCAAACTCTTCATTCGTTACGGTGGTCTCATCCAACCAAAAACCATCAACCTCGACAGAGTGAGGCGGTCTTTCATTTTTACGACTACTCTCATCCTGACTTCCCATGGTGAATTTTCCACCCGGAATCCAGACCATCCCATCTGGCGCTAGTGATGAATGCGCGGTCCTCTCCGCCCAAGCCGCTGCGACAAAACCTAGTAGACAAAAAAGAAAAATTGTTAGTTTAGTAAGCTTCAATATTTGAAATCCCATTCCTTCAATTTCCTTGCAGCGGTTCCATACGGACCTAACTGGTATACAGCCGCGCCCGCTGGCGAGAATGTAAAAGGTTCAAACGGTTCGGCCATCATTTTCTCCAGGTACTCTTTCGGAGCGGTCCCTGTGCTGACGTGCGGATTAAAATTCTCTCCGGACATCTTCGGCACAAAGGTAGACACATATTGGATGATGGCCGCGTCGTTGGCAGGATCGTCGTGCGGGGCACTGAATGCGCCAATAGGTCCTGTCTCCACCATAAATGGCTTCATGGCGGCAATGATATCCGCCTGGAGTTTTAAGATTTCTGTTGTCGGCTTCGCGCAGATACCTGCAATACCGACAGCTCCAGCTGGGGCATAATAGTACTTGAAAGCTTCAAACTTCATGGCGTTAACATTGGCCCTAGAAAGTGCCTTGTGGACAACGTCATAAACTTTTTCCAAGTCAGCAGTGCGCACGAAACACTGGAGCATCGTAATGTGCGGACGGTGGGAGGCATCCAGCGAAAAACCCTTTGGATAAACATTGAGCAGGCGAGAGTTGTTGTCTGCTGCATGCTTGAGCATCGTGGCGTTCGGCTCAAGCAAAATATCGATTGCGGTTATCTCAGACGGCGCAGCAGCAAAGACAGTCTTCCAATCCCTCTTCATGCTGACCACGGTCCAGTCATTTTTCTTCGCATGGTCTTCGAGCGCGGGTGTGAAATACCCGTACTTGACGTCTGGTAGTCCGCGCGCTGGGCCGTATGCAAATTCACGCTCACCGTCATCGTGGAGCACTAGAAGCTCGAAGCGTTTGCCGTTTCCGCCTTGTGTGTATTCCAGCATCTGCTGATCGCCTACGGAGTTACCAAACGCCGCAATAGGTCGGCGGCCGATGTGTTGATTGATGCCTACGGGCTTTTCGGCCTTGTCATCATTGAAATTCAGCGCGGGCAGACGCACGAGCACGGACTTGCCGTCGCGCAATTCAAACTTCGTCTTCATGCTGCTGCCGATGACCTGCTCCGGCGGGATGCCATAAGCCGCTTCTGTCCACACGCGCATGAACTCTATGCCGCCGCCAGACACTATGAAGTTCTTAAAACCATTCGCCCGCAAAAAGCTAAGCACTTCGAGCATCGGTTGATAAGTCATGTCGACGAAGCGCTTGCCGGTGTCTGGATGTTTCGCAATGGAGATCCAGTCCTTGACTATCTGTGCAAACTCGTCGGTGGTCATGCCGGTGTGCGTAGCCATGAAGAGCTCCATGAGTCCGTGATCCCCGCCTTCGAGAGCGCCATTTAGATCGTCTTTGAGCAACGATGCGAACGGTTCTTTCGTCTTCCACTCGGGATGCTTTGGCGCGAGTGCCTTCACGCGGTCGGCCACAAAGTAAAACTGGACCGGCACCGGTTGTTCGCTCCAGAGCGTGCCGTCGTTATCGAACACGGCGATGCGCTCGGGCACCGGCACAAAATCGGGCGAGTCAGATTCTGTCACCTTCTCGACAAAGTCGATTATGGACCGCTTAACCTTGCCATCATTCCATGAAGGTAGCGGGTCTTCGGCCTGGGCAATGGAGGTTATGAATGTCAGCAGAGAGAGCAATGCAATGAACAGAATGCTTTGTCTTCGTGCGGTACTCAGCTTTACATTTTTTAAAATTGCCATTTTTCACTATCTGTACTCTCAAAAATAAGGCCGCACTCGTCTCAAACGGGTGCGGCCTAACAATTTAACTATTTTTACTTGCTGCTCTTACCCATCTCCTCAATCTGCTTCTGCATCTTTGTCAGATTGAAAGAGCCCGCTGTTTGGCTGGGCGGAAAATCTTTCATCGTCATGAGGAATTTTCCGACCAATTCGACAACTGGTGTGATGACGTACACGCGGTCAATCCACCAGTCGTTATAGGTATTCGAGTTGTGTTGGGCTTTTTCGAATGGATCTCGGCGCAGATTAAAAAACAGTGGGGCGCGGAGTTCAACAAATGGTTCGCGCCAGAGAGCCATGGTCTCTGCGCGGTTTTCCATGAAAACGACCTTCCAGTCATTGTAGCGGGCGGCGACGATCTCACCGATGTCATTTACATAGATGATCTCCTTGCGCGGTGACTCCTTTGTTTTGCCGCTTAAATAATCGAGTTGGCTATAGCCATCGATATAGTTCTTATAATTACGGCCGTTGAGTGTCGTGCCCTTAAGGAGCTGTTCTTTAATATCCGCTGCGCCAGCAATAGCTGCAAAGGTTGGCAACCAATCCTCGTGGGATACGATGCCGTTGAGTGTCACACCTGCCGGAAAATGACCCGGCCAGCGCACAAACGCGGGCACACGGTAAGCACCTTCCCAGTTGGTATTCTTTTCACTTCGAAAAGGTGTAGTGCCTGCATCGGGCCAAGAGTTGTAATGCGGGCCATTATCGGTTGAATACTGGACGACAGTGTTGTCGGCGATCCCCAGTTCATCGAGGAGTTTGAGAAATTCACCTACATGCATGTCATGCTCGACCATGCCGTCGCTGTATTCATCTTGGCCTGAAATGCCGCGGTGCTCAGCTTTCACATGCGTGCGAAAATGCATGCGCGTGCCGTTCCACCACACAAAGAACGGTTTGTCAGCCTTGACCTGGCGCGTGATGAACTCTTTTGCGGCAGCGACTGTTTCGTCGTCAATTGTCTCCATACGTTTCTTGCTCAGCGGACCAGTGTCTTCGATGGTTTGACCGCCCTTACCGTCGGCCTTGGACTTGATCACGCCGCGCGGACCATACTTTTTCCGGAATGCAGGATCTTTTGGATAATCCAGATTTTCCGGTTCCTCTTCCGCATTGAGATGATAGAGATTTCCTAGAAATTCATCGAACCCATGCATTGTGGGTAGATGTTCGTCACGATCACCCTCGTGGTTCTTGCCAAACTGCCCGGTGGCGTAGCCCTGGCTCTTGAGAACTGTGGCCATCGTCACGTCAGTCTTCTGCCACCCCTCCTTAGCGCCGGGTAGTCCAACCTTAGTCATCCCGCTGCGAACAGGAACAGCTCCACCAATAAAGGCGGCGCGACCCGCCGTGCAACTCTGCTGGGCGTAGTAGTCAGTAAACCCGACCCCTTCACTCGCTATGCGATCAATATTTGGCGTTTTGTAGCCCATCATGCCGCGGTTGTTGTGGCTAATGTTCTGAGTGCCAATGTCGTCACCCCAGATAACGAGGATATTTGGTTTCTTATCTTCTGCGTATGCTGTTGTCACAGTAAGAAATGTCAGCACGCTTAAAAACGCCGTAGTAGCAATAGCTGAGACGGTGCGCTTTGAATTCATAAACGAGACCTTTGTTAATTTTATCGGAATAAAAAGTGTGATCAGACAAAGGACAGCTCATTCTCATCTGAATGGCATGAAGCCTATGTTATTAATAACTAAAAGTCCAAAAAGATACTCCAAACGATACTTGATAATTTTATTCTGGTATCGCCAATTTCAGAACCAATAATCATATCCACATCAATCGTGTGCGCTTCAAAACCTAAATACTATCCGGAAGAATGGTCCGTGAATAACCGTATCCTTATTCAAGAGATATCGACGGCTAATAGTTAAAATTCTTTTTGGCTAGAAAATGCTGCAGCAGATCATCATGAACGAACAGGAAAGAGCTCTTTGTCAAAAATAAACGGCCCAAATGGCACTGAGGCAACGAGATAGCTGAAAATTAATTTCTTTAACGACCATCCGAGTTTGTTATAAATGAGAGTTGCCGCGGAGATATATACTAAAAAAAGAACACCGTGAATTGTCCCCACGATACGCACCGCCTCAGGAATTTGAGCAAAATACTTAAGCGGCATTGCAATGAACAAAAGTATTAGGAGTGATAGCGCTTCAATAAAACCCAATTTCCGAAAATGTTTTACCATTAGCCTCCACTATCCTCGTTGATTAATATCTATACCGAATTGTAATCAACTTAATGCCATTTGTGATCGTCCAAAGGAATGCAAATGGACGCAAAGGAACTTTTAAAAATTCACCAGAACTTTATCCTCAGAGCACACGGCATACTTAAAATAGTCGATAGTTGACCCTCCCCCTGCGAAACAAATCCCGAAATTACACGACAACAGCGAATGGGATAAATCGAATATTAGATTTTCTTTAATCACATAATCTTTGCCGACTGTTCTGAGGATACCTCTTCCAGGCGAAGTCAATAGCAGATGCTCTTGCCTGTACTTTGGGCGGCTGGATCATGCTTACTATTATTGGATTTTTTGAGTTGCCAGGCACCAGACTCAAGCGCATCTAAGAGAAGAAGAGAACGACCTTGTCCCGATGCTTACTTTACGCGCGTATAGCGCATGGTCATCGGGCCTTGATCTCCTTCGGTTTTACCACGACTATTACAAGTTGTGGTAAAGTGATCTTCGTCTTCGAATTGGAGCGTGATAGCACCCATACTAGGATCGTCTTTTGACTTCAGGCCTTCAACTTTCGTTACATCTAATTTGATCTTGCCTTTGTCACTCTCGGCGAGGGTGAAATGAGGACGGTTTCGCATCATGCAATAGTGGGTCATCGCCAGCTTGCCTTGGTCATCGTCGTAGTAAACCGAGACCATTTCATTTGGGGTCCCCGGAAAAATCGTTTCCATGACGGCACTACCCCCGGCAGTAATCGCATATTCGGTAAACACCTCTTCGTCTTTCTTCCCGAACATTGATGTTGTCGATCGCCACTTTCCTGCAAGCGCCTTAATGCGATTGAGCTCCGCTGAACTAATGTCAGGCGGAGTTTCAGGCGCTTTATGGTGATCAGCATGGTGATCAGCTTGATCAGCAAAGACCGCCGAGCCGGTAAATAAAAGAGCCAGTGAAAGTAAAATTGGTAAGGTTAGTTGTCTCATAGCTGGGGCTTACCTGAAACGATTTGCGTTGTCAATGAGGGCCCCTCAGAGCAGTCGGCACGCGGAATAAAAGCTGGTTACTCTATAAACTATAATGGTGTAATTTCCGCATTCGTACCGGGAGTTCAATCAGCAAGTGCAATAGGCACATCTCCCTCATTCGGCACCATAATAATAACAGAAAAGAACCGGCATATCGCTGGTCGCTTCATGATGAAAACAAGATAAGATTTTGTTGGAGAAAGCTATGGCACAATTAGAACCCGGACAACGAGCTCGTGCTGCCACAGATAACGCACCCGCTGATCAAAAGCCAGCAACGCTTCCGCCGCCAGTAGTAGAAAAAGATCCAGCGGTTCAGCAAATCCAAGCTGGAATTAACAAAGCAGTAGACGAACTTCGTGCGGCGATGAAAGAAATCAAGGGTACTCCAATTACGAGTGCCTGGGAAAATTGGGGGGCAAAGCTCACAGAACCGTTTCGAAGTAAAGATGTTACGACACCTGAACAATTAGTAAAGACTGTTGAAAGAGCGTTCAGTGAAGCCGATCAAAAGTTTCAGGGAAGGCTCAAGATTGCTGAAATGCATGGAACAAAAGACTATTGGGCAAAATACAAATTTAAGCCAGAGCTTGCCAAGCCCCTTTCTGAGGAGGAGTACTTAAGACTAGATGGAGACTCTCGCGTGCACTACCAAACTCATCAGCTTATGAACAAAGTTGTCGAGTCACTTCGCGCGCTTAAGCCCGACGATAAATCTCTTCAGACCAAAATAACGATCCTTCGTGAACGTTGGGAATTAGCGACACCTGCCGCGCAGTTAAAATGGATGGATGAAGTGAAGCAACATCCTTACAAGCCGTAATAGTGCGTTGACACGAAAGCGACGAAGTCGCATTTGCAACCTCCTTTTAGTTGAGTTCCGAATTGTCCTCGGAACGATAGTCCTCGTCCTTCTCCGGAGGTCCCAATAGCGCCTCGATGTCGAGTAATGTCTTGCCTATCCATCAAAATCTGGGGCACCCCAACCCATAGACGCAATTTCTATGTAAATTAATCTGCTCTTAAGCGCTTGCTGTTATTGGATCTTCGGAGTTGCCATGCACCAGATCATGGGCACCAGATCATGGCCCGCGTCCTCTGTTATCCTCTGCGTTATATAAACTTAGTCAGCACTTCCAAGACTTTATGGCTTAACTTCATACCATTCCCTAGAGAGAGTTGGAATTATTATAAAACCCACGCAAGAGGAAACCCATGAAACAACTTGAAAAATTCACCGACGAAACATACGCCTTGATGCGAATCGTGGATGGCTTGCTATTAGTGTCGGATAGGTATATTATTTAACCTATCCGATATGACACAAAAAATACTCGAAAGAATAGAAACTAAGAAAAAGCAGCTCGCGAAGCTACGACCGCTCCCGCAAGCAGCACTGAAACGTCTTAAATCTGAATTAGCTATCGAGTGGACCTATAATTCCAACGCCATTGAAGGCAACACTCTTACGTTGCAGGAAACTCGAATGGTTCTTGAGCAGGGGATTACTATTAAAGGTAGAAATCTTCGAGAACATTTTGAGGCGAAGAACCACGAGAAGGCAATTTACTTTGTCGAGGAACTGGCTAAACCCAAATACATACTGAATGAAAAAGATATTTTTGGCGTTCATAGCCTTGTTCTAGAAAATGTAGAATCTGAATTTGCAGGTAGGTATAGGAATGGGCAGGTGCGCATACTTGGGGCAAACTTCATTCCTCCTAACTTTGTAAAAGTTAGTTCGTTAATGAAGGAGTTGGTAATTTATACGAACGAGAATCCTGACAAGCTCAATCACGTTGAGCTTACCGCAAGATTTCATCATAGGTTTGTTTGGATTCATCCGTTCTTCGATGGCAACGGAAGAACAGCCCGATTATTGATGAATCTGCTTTTTCTTAAATTTGGACATCCACCCGCAATAATTCTAAAGAATAACAGAAAGCAGTATTATCGCTCGCTCAACCAAGCAAATAAAGGCGATTATAAAGACTTTATCTTATTAACTGCTCAGGCGCTGGAGCGTTCATTAGATCTATATCTTGAGAGTAGTGGAGCCTTGGGGACCAGCGAGTACGTTCCGTTAGCTGTTCTTGCTAAGAAATTTCCTTACTCACAGGAGTATTTAAGCTTACTAGCCCGACAAGGAAAGATTGACGCACACAAGAAGGCTCGCAACTGGCTAGCGACAGAGGAATCAATTTCAGACTACTTGGGCAGTCTCAAGAAATAAGTTCTTGAAAAAGAGTATTTCAGAAAATGTGGCGGAAGGAGTGGAAGAGACATTTCAAGAAATTTCTAGAGCTTTCTTGAGATGTTTTGAAAGATTGGTCAGCGTTAAAAAAACATTGCCGACAATCAAGGAAGAGAATGCAATGGCTCGCACTTCGCCCTGAGTGTGTCCCCCGTGTAGTTTCTAAGGAGTAAACGCCCTAACGCACCGTGCACTGTATCCCACATTTTTAGTAACAGTGAATTCACCACCATTTGGGAAAAATTGCGTCCAAGTGTCCGATGTTGGATTTCCACTGGACTCAGTAGAACTATAATATAAGGCACCAAATCCACCAATCGCTACCCGATTTGTGTAGAGACAATTGAGTTGACCAGAAACACCTGTGTTATTTCCTGCTGGCAAGAACCAGTCGTTATAACAGGTGTTTC
This sequence comes from uncultured Bdellovibrionales bacterium, assembly GCA_964505555.1. GTDB lineage: Bacteria > Bdellovibrionota_C > UBA2361 > SZUA-149 > CAZDIO01 > CAZDIO01. The sequence continues at coordinate 24,090 of CAZDIO010000006.1, read as the reverse complement.
CCGCCTCGCACGGAGTATTACCCTGCGAATCGACCTCATAGTCGTTACAAAGCTTCGCAGAATAAGGAGTGCCACCATTATTACCAAGCGCAGAGACAATTGCAGCTGTATTTGAGGCACCATCAGTATTACTTTGCGCCCCCGCTCCGATGGCGATACCGTTACCTCCCCACTGAATATTCGTACCATTATCCGCTGTCGCTGCAATGAGGTTGTTAAGTCCACCGTTAAGGCACGCGATCGCACCACCGTATGCCGATTGACCGACAGCTGTCGCCAAGTAAGTGTAACCGTTAGTAAGCGTTGCACTGCCGTCTGGCGTGGTAATAACAACATCAACCGCTCCCGCGGCATGAGCCGGAGTCACCAAAGTAACAGTCGTAGAATTTACAACATTTACCGATGTTGCAGCCACACCACCGAAGGTTACTCCGGTCGCACCGGTCAAATCGGTTCCGGTCAATGTCACCCCTACTCCACCTGCTCCCGCACCTGAACTTGGATTCATGGCATCAAGTGTAACGCTTGATTCGATCTCAATCGCCGCCGTCAGCGCGTTTGTATTGCCGCCCTGTATAGGAAAATTCGTCTCTGACACAACAGTGCTACCTGGAGTAAAAGTCAGAGTACAACTTGAAGCTGGGGCAAGACTTGCACAAGTATTTCCAGTTTCTGTGACATTCCCGTCAAGCGCCGTGCCAGTAAAATCAGCAGTGATATTTGTTGCTGCGGTATAGAGCGAAGTATTGTTGATTGTCAACGTGCCAGTTGGGCCGTTTGTACTAAGGGTTAGCGGCGAACCCGTCACTGTTATTGTTGCTTCTGTCGGAGCATCTACGGAAACTGTATTATCCACCTGCTGAGTATTTGTTCCCCGAATCGACACATTTGTGTCTCCATACACAGTGGCACCTGGAGTAAGCTCAAGTTCGCAAGTATCTCCCGGTGCTACACTGGCGCAATCTGATGCATCTTGTATCACATCCCAACCATCGGGAAGAGTTGCTTCAATCGCAGTAGCGGTCACTGCTGATGAGTTATTAGTTATTGTAAAGCTCTGCGGTGTATTGCTTCCTACAACAAGAGAGAGAGAAGCTGGATCTGCTGCGATATTTGCGGAACAGATACTTTGCTCGACTAGCTGGTTACTAAGCTCGGCAGTGCCTTCACTATTCATTCGAATCAAATTACCAGTTAAAACTTCAGCTGCTTGAGGAGTCATCACAACTTCGCCGTAAGCAGATTGAGTATCGTTACTACAGATATCTACCTCAACCACACTATCTGCAGGTACTGCTACCGGCGAATCAATCGAGATAGTTGTCCCATCGTAGCGCTTCATCGAGATTGCCGCAGAACGGTCAGTTGAAGAGATATTTGCCAAACGTAGCCGACAACTGCCAAGAAAGTTATTGTAAGACGCTCGCTGATTTGCACCAAACCCCGCTTTCAAATCGACAGCTAAACCGCTACTCAGACTTTGTTCACCGTTTAGTTGGTATTCAAGCAATGTAGCAACTACCGATTGTGGGGTATTTGGCTCTATCGCTACTTTGCCAATTCCTGAAGCTATTGATTCATTGAGCACCATATGACGAGTGCTTTTAGCCGGAATCGTAATTGTGCCCGGCTGATTACTCGCCTCCTCTCCTTCGGCATTGTAAACTGTCACCGCCACCTCGACAGTACTAAGTAAAGTATTGCTAAGCTCAACTGCTGTAATTCGATTCGTCGTATCAAAGGCAGCGGCTAGCAGATATCCAGAACCACGCTTCGCCGACAGTGAAACTGCCGCAACGAGAGGCAGTGTAGATGAATTACCTGCAAAGTAGTAGCGAGTTAACACGACGCGAAACTTTTTATCCCCCGCATTAGGGCGCCACTCAATCATTCCAACAGAATTTGCACCGATTGAGTGAGTATCGATATCCACCCTGCCACGAGCCGCGATACTAACCGCCTGCTCCTTTAACTGCGTGCCACTATGCGAAGAAAAGATGACCTTTCCTGACTGATTGCTCGTCTCTTCATTTGAAATCTGAATAAATCCCGCAACAAAGTTTTCTCGCTGTGCCGGATTAAGACTTGGAAAGATATGATTATAACCCAGATACTGCGAACCGGTGCGACCAGGAATAAATGGCGCTGCATAGGCAAACCGAAAGGAACCATTGCTCAAATCATACACTGAAAGTTGAGCAGAGAGCGTGCCACTATCCCCGCTTAAAATAGTTGAGCAAACTGTGCCGTAGCTTTCAGCTTCAAAACCACTTAAATCATTTAGTATGAGATCAAACTGCTCGGAAGGCGAAAGTGTAAAGTTAAGCGTATTTTGCACATTACCAGCGATATCTCGTAACTGCGTTCGTAAAGACAGCACTGAGCAACCTGCATTACGCAACTCTAAAACCTGTTTTAAGCTGCCTAGAAAACCGTTCCAATCAACACAATAGGTAGTAGATCCTCGCTCGATAAAACTGTCAGCATTGTTAGAATTAGTCCCGTCTAATAGCTCCTGACTACGATTGACCCCGTCACTGTCAACGTCACTTTCCCCTGTGGCGAGAAGAGTTGATGGCGAGATAAATATTAGGCACAAAAGAACGATTACTGTCGTAAATAAAAAAGAGTAAGCTCTTTGCCTAATTTTTGTAGATTCTTTCACTCTATACTTTTTTGCGTTCTGGAACTTATTTCAACTCTTATTTACTTACAGGGAAAGAGCGATATTTCGATAGATATTTGATGCAAATATCTAAATGAAGGTTCTTAGCACTATTCCTATTAATTTAAGGTGTTCGGCGCTTGGCGCTGGCGGTATGTAACAACTCTCTCTGATCGAAAAAGTGTTTGAGACGCCAGGCGAAATTAATTGCCGCGAAGGCAGGGCGGACCATTACGGAACCGAAGGATGCTTCGATGTTAGAATCTTCTTTAATGCGGTTGAGCCGATTAATTTAGTCATCCTCCTTCTCGAAGATTTTCGAGATCCTTCCATGGACGCAGTTTCTATGTAAATTAATCTGCTCTTAAGCGCTTACTGTTATTGGAGTTTCCGAGTTGCCATGCGTCAAATCTCGCTATTCGCACCAGGTCCTTAGTTTCTATTTTGCCAAAACAATTTAATATAGTTAAGGTTTCATCATGCAGATTCAAGAGATCTCCACTACTGAATTACTAGGCCCTCTCAACAGCGTCGAACAGAAGAACGCACCCGAGAAGCTTTATGCAGTTGGTAACGTTAATTTACTAAAGATCAAAAAGCGTGTGTCAATCGTTGGATCGCGCAACGCTTCGGAAGCGGGACTACGTCGTGCCGCTAAACTGAGTCGACTGCTGGCTAAAGAAGGAATTATTATATTAAGTGGACTTGCCGAAGGGATTGATACGATTGCTCACCAGACAGCTATTGAGAACGGGACTCCAACTATAGCGGTGCTTGGGAATTCAATCGAACAATTCTTTCCGAGTAAAAACCGTAAGCTTCAGGAAACAATCATGCGAGAGTATCTTGTAGTTTCACAATTCCCCTCTGGATATCCAAGTAAGAGAGAGAACTTCCCCCAACGTAATCGAGTAATGGCACTTCTAAGTGATGCGACGGTCATTATAGAGGCGCAAGATAAGAGTGGATCTCTTCATCAAGGTTGGGAAGCATTAAGACTGGGAAGGCCACTATATATTCTAGAATCTTCAGTCAACAACCCAGCCCTCACTTGGCCAAAAGAGCTTCTTAAATACGGAGCTGAAGTGCTCTCCGATCGTGATTTCTCGAACCTTCTCGGTTCGCTTCCAGAGGGTAGCCGTGAAGAACGAGCCGCAGTTACTGTCTAAAATCAATTTCTCCTCATTCTTAATCTATTCCCCGCGTGGCATGAGTGACGTTTCAATTCAATCTCGTAAAGTACGAGATGCTATCAAGCATGATATCCCTGGAAAGATTGATGCCATTGTAGAGCGGCTCTCTCAGCAGCATATAAATTTCCCGGGTTGGTTTGGTAGAGACCTCACCGTCATACCTATTCCCAACAGTTCGCCATTTCCGCATGGACCATTCATCTCGCCAGAAAATACACTTTGGGTCAGCAAGCAGATCTGTTTAGCTCTAGTAAAACATGGATTAGCTGCCGCTATGGTTCCTTGCTTAAAACGAATTCATTCGGTCAAGAAATCCGCCTACAGTTCTCCTGGTGATCGCCCCTCAGTAGTTGCGCATTATGAATCGATAGAATGTAACCCCGCCCTAATTTCCACTCCAAGAGCTCTAGTAGTGGATGATGTAATAACGAAAGGTAGAACTATGCTTGCCTCGGCCTCCCGCATTGCTGAAGTTTTTCCCAACCTCAAAATACAGGGCTTCGCAATATTAAGGACAATGGGGCTTGTTGCAGACATTGAGAGAATTATTGATTGTTGCACCGGCACACTCGAATTTAGCAATTGGGAGGTTTATCGAAACCCGTAATATTTTAGAATCAAGCTGATAGAGGCACATCTCATATTTGAAGTCTTTGAACGTTTCTCTCAAAAACAATTAACAAACTAAGCACTTACTATTATTGGATTTTCTAAGTTGCCATGCACCAGATCTCAGCCAGCCCCGTGTCGAAAACTAATCGAATTACACGAGAATCAAGTTTCCCTCGAATTCTAGCTTCAACAATTGGGAGCTCGGACGAAGGATCAAAGTGAATTACTCGCATGCACGCATTCTCATGGCATTAGCGCTAAGGACGGTCCCAGATGGTAGCTCTACCTTACCAACAAAAACGCACGCTGCATCAGGCGTCGGGTGCTGTCGCGACAGAGCATTGAATTCCTTCCTGGTGCGTGCATGAAACTGAACCACACCCTCCACCGGAAACGGCGCTCCCTCCGGCCACTCATATTCGATGAGCTGAACCCACTCGTGATCGTATTGCTGCTGTATCTGGTGCCACGTTAATTTTGTGTGTTCCATAATTCGATCCTCTCGAAACTCTATGTTTAATCTATAGCATAGTTTCTCGCCTGATAAGGAACGATCTCAAAGCGTTCCCGGGAGCTGGCTTAACCACCTGATAATTCATTGAACCTCCCTCTGTCCAACTCTCATATAAGATGATTATCCGAAGTCGGTCTCTATTACAGTGTCTAGCGTGAATTGGCTATGCATAAGCGTAATCGAACGTGTTTATCGTTTTGTTTCCGGGCAAAAGAACGTGTTTTGTTGGAGCTGATCTTAAAAAAGAAAAACTGTTGGGCAGTCTCTACGTTTGGGCCCTTGAAGAATTTGATGTCATCACTTGAAGGCGCGGCCTTGGATTTGATGCCTCTTCTTCTGGTGCTCTTCTTCTGGTGCACCCCAACCCATGGACGCAATTTCAATGTAAATTAATCTGCTCTTAAGCGCTTACTGTTATTGGATTTTCCGAGTTGCCATCCACCAGATCCAGGGCCACCAGATCCAGGGGCACCAGATCATCGCGCCCACTCCGCCGATAGCGCCTCCGCCTGCTCCAACACCAACCTGACCGCACCATCTTGGAGATCTGGCGGGTATCCATATTTCCTAAGGATTCGTTTAACGAGCACTCGCATCCGAGCACGTGCCGCCTCCCGATGCATCCAATCGACTGACAAATTCGACTTAATGCTAACCAAAAGCTCGTGGGCGATTACTTTCAGGGCAGGTTCACCCATAACATCCCGGGCGCTTTCGTTCTGTGCAAGAGCATCATAAAAAGCGATCTCTTCTGGGCTCAATCCCTCGTCTTCCCCGCGCTCGCGTGCGGCTCGCATCTCCTTGGCGAGCTTAATTAACTCCTCCAAGACCTCAACGGTAGTAATGGCATTGGCGTGATATCTTGCAATTGCAGCTTCGAGTCGTTCAGAGAATGCTCGACCGAGCACAACGTTTCTCTTGCTTTGTGAATGAACCTCTCCGTTGATCAGCTTCTTGAGCGCCTCAAGGGCAAGGTTCTTTTTATCGAGACCACGGACTTCTTCAAGAAAATCATCTGATAAAATCGATATATCTGGGGTCTGAATGCCAGTAGCTTTGAGAATATCAATTATCTCGGTCGAGACGACAGCACGGCTAACAATTTGTTGAATTGCAAAATCGCGATCAGCACCACTCTTGCCGTTAGTCAGCGAACTTTTTATCAGCGCCGCACGAATTGCTTGAAAAAATCCCACTTCTTCCCGGATACCTCTGGCTTCATCACTTGCAGCAGCTAGAGCAAACGCCTTTGAGAGTGCTAACACGGCGTCACCATAACGACGATGAGCACGCTTCTTAGCATCCTCTTTGGTTTCCTTTGCTGCCGCCTCTTGTTGCATTCTCAAGACCCATTCAATTGCGCCAGCCATTGCAGTTAATCTCTCGCCTGGGGTCCCAGAAAGTGCTTTCTGATAATCAAACCCGTGATACATCGCCTTAACGATTTCGTATTTTTCCATCATTACGGCTACGGCTTCTTCTTCATTGATGCCAGTTTGCTCCTGATCTGGTTTTGAATATTGTCCGAGCGCATTCTTCAGGTTTTGTGCGATGCCGATATAGTCAACAATCAATCCAGCAGGCTTATCCTTAAAGACTCTATTCACTCTGGCGATCGCTTGCATTAACCCGTGACCCTTCATCGGCTTATCGATATACATCGTGTGCATCGAGGGTGCATCAAAACCTGTAAGCCACATATCGCAAACGATAACGAGCCGTAGCGGATCCTCCGAATCCTTTGCTCGTTTTGCCAAAAGCTCCCGCCGTGCCTTTGACCTCTTCCCGATATGCTCCTGCCATTCAGCAGGATCGGATGCTGATCCAGTCATAACAACTTTAATAGTCCCAGCTTCGTCATCCTCGCTGTGCCAAGCAGGGCGGAGTTTTGTGATCTGTTTGTAAAGATCGACGCAAATTCGGCGGCTCATACAAACTATCATTGCCTTGCCGTCCAACCCTGCAATACGATCCTCGTAGTGCTGAACAAGATCCTGTGCGATTAACTCGATGCGCTTTTCTGCCCCTACCAAAGCCTCGACGCTTGCCCACTTTCGTTTTAGACGCTCTTGCTCAGTCTGTGCCTGATCCTCAGTCAGCTCCTCAACCTCAGCATCTACTTTGGGCTTCTCATCTTCATCGAGTTCAATCCTAGCAAGGCGACTCTCATAATAGATCGGCACCGTCGCACCATCCTCAACGGCACGGCTTATGTCATAAATGTCGATGTAGTTACCGAAAACAGCGGGGGTGTTTACGTCATCCTTCTCAATTGGTGTGCCTGTAAATCCGATAAAAGACGCATTGGGTAACGCATCGCGGAGATACTTGGCGAACCCATATGAAATTGCACCACTCGATTGTTCAACCTTTGCTTTAAATCCATATTGGCTACGATGCGCCTCATCAGCTATGACGATCACATTGCGGCGACTTGTAAGCGGCGGCATTGTTTGCGCGCCATTTTCTGGGCTAAATTTATGAATTGTTGTAAAAATTACACCACCTGATGGATTGCCATCTAACAAAACTCTTAACTCTTCTCGACTCGTAGCTTGCTGCGGAGTTTGTCGTAAAAGATCTTTTGCAAGCCCAAAGGTGGAGAAGAGTTGATCATCAAGATCATTTCGATCCGTGATTACAACTAATGTAGGATTTTCCATCTGAGGATTCTTGATGATTACCCCAGCATAAAACGCCATAAGCCAGCTTTTGCCGCTCCCCTGTGTATGCCAGATAACTCCGATCTTGCGGTCTCCTTTAGGCTGAGTGGCAACATCCTTTAACCCGTATTCGGAAGGCTTTTCGCAAACCGCTCCTGAATCCTCGACCTTCTTGACTGCTCGTAACGTAGAGGCAACAGCACGATTTACAGCATAAAATTGATGGTAGCCCGCAAGAATCTTTCTAACGTCAGCGCCGTCATCCGCAAAGGCGATAAAATCCTTCAGAAGGTTCAGAAAGATTTGCTTCTCAAACACACCCTTTAGTAAAATTTCAAGCTCTGCTGTCCCCTTTGGGGCGATATCTTCGCCGTCAATCGTCCGCCACGGCATAAAGCGTTCTTTGTCGGCTGTAAGCGATCCGATCCGAGCATTCAAACCATCTGATACGATTAAGACCGCGTTGACTCGAAACAGAATCGGAACCTGAGATTTGTAGGTCTGCAATTGATTGAATGCAGCCTCCACAGTTGCATTCTCGTTACCAGGATTTTTTAATTCAATCACACCTAGAGGAAGTCCATTCACAAAGACCACGATATCAGGGCGTCGATTTGCACCTCGTGCTCCTGGTTCAATTACAGTAAATTGATTAACAGCCAACCAATCATTAGAGGAGGCATCCTCAAAATTAATAACTTTGGCTCTATCTCCCCGTAGCACTCCATCGTCGCCAAAGTATTCTATTGGCACACCTTCAACGATAGCTTTGTGCAAACGTCGGTTTTCTTCGATTAAGGATGGGCGCTCGCTTTGCAATAGAAACCGAAGTGCATCTTCACGCGCATCCTTAGGTAAGTGGGGGTTAAGCCTTTTAATGGCAGCTCTGACGCGCTCAATCAGGAAGACATCCCCATAGCTTTGGCGCTCTGATTTGGGGCTCTCTGGCGCTATTTCAAGCCCTTGAATGGGTGTATATCCAAGTTCTGATAACCAACCTAGTGCGGCAGCTTCAACCGTCTCTTCATTTGTGATTTTACTCATCTGCTCGCCTCCAGCACTTGAGGCATCCCTTGTCTTTGACTTTGAGAATCCTTCAAGACTTTATTGATAGTGCTGCCGATCTCAACGATATGCTTGCTAACGCAGTCAAGATCCTCAAAAAAATCCAAGATATCTTTCGCTGGCTTGGTTGCCCTTTGTTCCGAGTAGTCCACAAATTCAAAAGATTTATTCCGAAAGCCCACTTTATTCTTCACACAATCGGCGTGAGAATTAACCTCTATCAATGTTTGATGCTTAACCGCGTTGGCATACGCCTGTAGGTAAAGAAACGAGTCACTACTAGTCAGAGCTGATATCAAACCTGAAAGCTCGATTGATGTTTGCTCGACAAGCTCGCGAGCTTTAAAAATGTTTCTTCGCTTCTCTGTTATTTCAGAATATAGGGATTCGCCAGGAAAACATTCAAAAACAACCTTCGACAAAAGATCGACTGCCGAGTGCATTGCTTGCCCAGCAGCTATCACATTGAACTCGACTTCAATTTGATTCTTGTAATGGTCCTTTCGCTTATCGAGGTTAATTTCACTGGGGAATATCAGTTTGAAATAATCAACTATTTCAGATTCTCCGACTGGAAAAGATTTGTTACCTAGCTCTCTGGCAAGATCGGTATGATATCGAGCACCCCAGATTCGCCAAGGGATCGACTGTAGGGGTGCCCTCAGCCGTTTTGCCTGATCCTCACCGTGAGCAGCTCTAACCAATTGTTCAAGCTCCTGACATTTCCATACAGGTGCGGTCATCTAGTCACCTCCTCGGAAGCAGATCCTAATACCGTGCTCTGTGAGGCTGTAAGTGCTGCCTTATAGGCTTCACGATCGACGCCATAAAGTAATTGGCTCGGTGCAATCGCCAGTGGAATAGTTGAGCCATCAGGTAATCCTACCTCCACACTTAACCAACCATCATCATTCGGAGTAGCTGAGGCAATGTAAACGTGCTGATCAATCGTATCGTTCCACTCTTTGAAGCGCTCATATGGCTCCCTCGTTGATGATAGCTTTAAGCTCTCGTGTTCAATAAAAGAATTGAAAAGAAAAGCAACAATAGCATCGGCAGCCAAAACAGCAGAGCGCCGATGATGCTCCGACAATCTATTTAGGTATCCATCCTTACCGTGACTTACTGGACCACCTTTGTTTCGTAAATCATTTAGCGTCTCTGCAAGCTTATGATGTTGTGAAACTAGCTTTCTGAATTTATCGTCACGTATCTCGCCGAGGCGGAGAGCCCGCACAGCAGCCGACAACCAATCTCCAAGGCTGGGCGTTTCAGTTTCGGGACGAAAAGGCTCCTCGTCGCAATGGAAGTCTTCAACGATGATGCGACATACGACTTCTACCAGGCATTTGGCTGCGTCGATTGTTGCATCATTGTTATCCTCAAAAGATTTGATCATTGATTCAAAGGTCTGTTGGAGCATCGTCGCATCGCCCCAATGACTACAGGCACGCTCTATGCTAGGGAACCAGTTTGATGAGTTCATACTGCCCCCGATATTGAATGCTCAGCGTCTTTGAGGCGAATCTCTCCGCTCATTAATTTGGGAAGAAGCAAGTCCCTCAGTGAAGCAAGGGTAGTTGATTCAAGAACATTCGACACAATCCGATCTAGTAACGGCTGTGTAACCGTCTCGAATGCTTCGATGATGCCATCAGTAGAAAGAGCAATCTTATACCGAGACATCAACTCCCAGCTTGTTCGAGGCATCTTTGTGCCGCCCGACGTTTGATTAGTATAGGCAACAAAGTCATCTTGACTGATGCAACAAGCTACAAGCGCTGATGCTGCGGGCTTCTTAGCCCTTAGGACAACTATATCTGTTGAACAGATGCCATTAATTGGTGCAATTCCAACCTTATGAAAATAGGGGCGTAGTTTTCCAAACAGAAAATCCCCCCTTCTGAAAGATAATTTTCCACTAGTCACCTTGCTTGCTTTTCCCCATTGATCAAGCGCTATCGATCGGCGTGGCATATGTTCAAGCCCAATGTAGGGTGTCTCATCTGAGACATCACTAGGTTTGACGCTTACTCCCGCTGATTCGGCAATGTCACCGAGAGAGCGGATCTTCCACCCTTCTGGCATTCCTTCTAGATCCAGCTTTTCAGGAAACAATTTTGCAATATCATCCGCTAATCCAGGCGGTTTGCGTCCCTCTATTTTTGCGCGCACGGGTCCAAAATCGACAAACCAATCTTTGAAGACTGCTCGCGCCATCGATTCGAGGGTTTCGTTCATTTGGCGGTTGACTTCGATCTTCTCGTCAAGAGGGGATAAAATATTAACAACTGAAGATATAAGATTTCGATTAATAGGAACGAGGATCGGAAACTTGCGAAGTTCTGCAAGAGGAATATACGCTTGCGTTGTCCCACGTAAGAGCGATTGAATATGTTGCTTCGCGGCAGGGGATCTAAGGTAATGAAAAAGGTATTTACCCAGTATTTCATTCTTAGACTTAAAGAGACCAATGTTTTTAATTGCGTAGGTTGGATCCGAGGTGACCAGGCACACTTCGCCGACAGTGCCTATCATAGTAATCAATACATCCCATATGTCGACCTTGCTTCGCTTGTTTATCTCCTCAAAATCTTTCTCGGAGATTGTATATGCCTGTGCTAAATCAACTCTGTTACCGACAATGTGTCTTGAAGTAATCAGGTATCTTCCCGTTAACGTCTGCTTGGGAGAGTCGTGCGTCCCGTCGCGGACACTAAGACAATACTCCTCTGCTGGCACATACTCCCAGTCACTCATTTAAATTAATCTCGGATAGATTAGTTTCGATTATCTTTTGTAGCTTATCTCCTTCCATAAAATGTGCTGCTAACAAGGTCTGAAGTTTTCTAAACTGATCTTCAAAGGAAGTATCATTGTCACAGATCTCTTCCGCTCCGACATAGCGCCCTGGAGTGAGCGCAAAACCGGTAGCCCCGATATCTTCAATCTTTGCCGCCTTACAAAACCCAGGCACATCCTCATAAGCCCCTGCATCAGGCTCGCCGCGCCAAGCGTGATATGTCTGAGATATCTTCTCGATATCCTCCTCTGAAAACTCCCGCCGAGTTCGATCCACCAAATGCCCAAGCTTTCGAGCATCGATAAAGAGCACCTCTCCGCGCCGATCTCGTAGCTTCGCATTCTTGGTCAACCCGTTGGATTTGTCTCGTGCTAAAAACCAAAGACAGGCGGGGATTTGAGTTGAGTAAAAGAGCTGTCCTGGTAGCGCGATCATACAGTCGACAACATCAGCTTCAACCATCGCTTTACGGATAGCATCTTCACCGCTCTGCATAGATGACATTGAGCCATTGGCAAGCACCACTCCAGCAGTGCCATATGGCGCTAGATGCCAAATAATATGTTGCAACCAAGCGTAATTTGCATTGCCAACAGGAGGTATCCCGTAGGTCCATCTCGCATCTTCGCGAAGCCTCTCACCTCCCCAGTCGGAAACATTGAAAGGGGGATTTGCTAGGACATAATCAAATCGAAGATCCTTTAGTTCGTCCTTGTGAAAGCTGCCCTCATTGTTCCATCTGATATCTGCATCAATGCCACGCACCGCAAGATTCATCTTTGCCAGCCGCCAAGTGGTGTAGTTGCTTTCCTGTCCGTAGATTGCAATATCGCCTAGTCGCCCGCCGTGCTCAGAAACAAACTTTTCTGATTGAATGAACATACCACCCGACCCGCAACAAGGATCGTAAACTCTGCCTTTGTATGGTTCGAGCATCTCAACCATCACACGGACGACAGACCTGGGAGTATAAAACTCGCCGCCGCGTCGACCCTCGGCACCTGCAAACTGCGCTAAAAAATATTCATAAACGCGACCGAGCAGATCTGTTTGCTTACCCCCGTTCTCGTGCATCTGAACGCGGCTAAATAAGTCGATAAGCTCCCCAAGCATTATGCTGTTGAGGGCAGGGCGTCCGTAATCCTTGGGCAATACGCCTTTTAAAGAGGAGTTTTCAGCCTCTATAGCGCTCATTGCATCGTCAATTAACTTGCCGATGGTGGGCTGTTTGGCATTTGCTTGAAGATTCGCCCAACGAGACTGCTTCGGCACCCAAAAGACATTTTCAGATCTATATTCGTCGATATCCTCGGCTGCCTTTGGATCTTCCTTCATCAGGTCGGCATAGCGTGCCTCGAATGCATCAGAGATATATTTTAAGAAGATCAAGCCAAGGGCGATGTGTTTATATTCTGAAGGTTCGAGGTTGCCACGCAACTTGTCAGCCGCCAGAAATAGGTCGCCCTCAAAACCAACATTTGCGCCGTTACCGTTATTCTTCCGTTGTCCCCTTGCCATTATTCCTCTTTTCTTGAATCGAGTTTTACTGCCAGGAGTCGACCATTACGCCGTCTGTCTAAAAACTCTTTCATTGCAGGCCGTATGAGAGCAGCAGTAGCCATTCCGTTGGCAGAGCCCATCTCCTCAAAGCGATCCCAATCTTCGGGCAAGAGAGTTAACGTCACTCGCTTATGCTTTTTGCCTGTTTGGGACGTTGGGACGACCGCGTTTACTGGCACTCTTTTTTGCTGAGCTCATATGCCGCGCACAACTCGCATTTATTTGATGCACACTTAATGCCCATAAGGTAAGTTGGGGAACGGGCATCCGGCAATACTAAATTTTTCAAACAAATGCGCTTACTAAGCCTGAGATCTGGTGTAAATCATCTGGAAAAACTAGAAACAGGTGGCTGTTCCCGGTTAGTTTCCGGTTAGTTGAATTCCTACGGGTTAATGACTTATTGTGTCCCGAAGGCCAAATGATCCCCAAAGGAAACCTCAGTGCTCGTTAGCTAATTAGCCTCTCGCTTTAGACAAACTCTTCCAATTCAGGGAGCGGGATGTTTGTTCGTTTTACTACACCACAGGAAGTTCTCAAATAAGCAGGGGCGGTTGGAGACGCTGACAATACTGCACTCCAGCCGCCCTTAGTTATGGAGATGGATCGCCAACCAAATGGATGAATGGCTGGAGTTTTGTTTCCGTCGACTCCCCATATATCGATATGATTCACGTAAACCAACAGATCCGTATTTGCACGACTTTCCGACGAATATGCCTCGCTCCACTCCTGTAATACAGGGAGAAGACTCTCCACAAGTTTCCCTATCGGTAGGTACTTTGGATCATATCCAGATTCCAGTATGTGGTCGATGAGTTCTCGGTTTGATCTAACAGCTCGCGCCTTATTCAGATCATCCTTGTACTCCTGAGTGCGCCGCCTTTTCAGATCTAGGGACTCTTTAACTTGGAAAGCTGCATCCCTAAAATATATATCTACCGCACTTGCTTGCTCATCATTACGCATTTCACTTTTATCAAACGCTACGTCGAGAGACCGCAAAAAGACAAATACAACCCACTTCTCGCGCGCCTTGCCGAATGCTCTCGAAAAGCGCTGAATACCTCGCTTGAAAAAGGCAACCCTTTCTTGCGTTTCAAACTCAAATATTTCGATCATGGTATCTCACTCCTGCTTTGAATTGTCCTCGCTTCCAAGCCATACATCATTCAACTCGAGGGACCGAGCAAGGAGGTTACCTGCTCGTTTAAAAATTTCTTTTCCATCCAGGCATCTCAAACTGTAACCTTTGGAGATTAGGTAATTTCTAAATGAGCTACTTATATGATCGGTATCGTTACCCCAACATAGTAGCTCGCGCGCAAATTCGTCTCCCTTTGTGATCTCAGATACATAGAATAAATCTTCTGGCGAAAGAAATCGAAGATGGCCAATAGTTCCCGCTCCTGTCTTAAGCCGCTGTAGTTCGGAGTCGTATTGTATGTAGTATTGATTCCATGCGAACGGAACTGCTGGAAGATTCTCTTCATTGAGAACCAAGGGAATAATTGCAGTAGTGGTCCAGTCTATATTCTTGAGTTGCGGTTCTGCGATTCTAAACGCTCGTAAGTCCTCTATCGTGTGAACCAATTGTTGAACAGCGCCAGGGAGGTCAATTTTTCGAAGGCGTTCTTGAAGATCGCTTGGTTCTTGGCATTCGTACCGTGCCGCAGTGAATCGGCTAGTTTTGATTTCGATGAGAATAACTTTATTTGGATAAATGACCGCAAAGTCACAACGCCGCCTGTTTTTCTCCGGGGAGGGCGGAAGTTTCAACAATCGGTCACCAAAGGTGTCTCGAAGGACCGCACAGACATAATTCTCTACGAGCAATCCGAATTTACTTCCAAGTAGTTCGATGCATCCCTGCCTCTGCTTTATGTCCGATAGTCTCCTGTATGAGTCGAGAATCGCGAAATAAAATCCATCGAGTAGGCTATTAACTACAGCACCCGGATGCAAGACATAACATCCACCATCTGAAAAGCGAATAATGGGATATTTTTGGAGCGGGATGAGAGTCCAGTTTCGTAGTGCATTATCTACTTTCTCGGTTTCCTGGACTGTTATCCTAAGTGTTTCGATACTTGCTGCTCGAACGGAAAGATAATCCTCAACTAGACTACTCTCTTTTTCAGATGCATGGTGCGCATGAACTCCGATCCAAGCTCGGTAGAGCTGGTCGGAAGACTTGACCATCTCTCTAATCAAAACAATTAAACCGCCAAGAAAATACCGACAAAGTTCGACACCCGTTGCTTTCAAAAACTCGTCTCTAAACCACGCTGCTTCAGCCGAAGGACAGTCACTTTCGAGCTCAAACTGCCACAAAGCTCTGGAAACCAACTGCCAAATCGGATCACGTTGTACTCGATCACTTTGCTGAGCAACTTCAAAAACTACTTCCCCCAAACTTGGCGCAATTCGACCGCCGTGCAGCGTTTCTGCCACAATCAGTACTGCCCTGCCAAAGTCATCAAAATCATCTTCATTCTCGAATGGCCGAGAACCATCCAAGGGAGCATACAGAACCACAAGCTCCTGGAGAATCCCCAGGATATCAGGGGTTACGAAGAGAAACCTGTCCCCATTTGGATCGCTCCTTACTAGTTCCGTAAGCTTTCGTTGAATTCGAGTGCTGACTAACATTTGCATGAACTCAACTTGTCTTTGGGGATTCGTGGTGTGAGGATCCATTATTAATGTTTGGGCTCGACTGAGGAAGCTAAGCCATTGCTCACACTTATGTCTCCGAACAATTGCAAGCAGTTCGGATCGATCTCCGGTTTCACTAAGCATCGAACCGATTACCACTATCCTCGCTCCCAAGAGGCCCGGCTCAGGCGGTTCAGAGTCTCGCATTTTAGTCTGGGTCTGTTTTATGGAAGTTGCTTCCTTTTTGGCGAGAGTGTCGTGGGTTTCTGTTTTAATTTTGTATCTGGTAAACCGGAAAACATACTAACCGCGTTTTCAGTGCTAAGCAATTTTTCCGAGGGAACTTTCAGGTTGGGATGTACCATCGCAAGCGGCTCGCTTCTTAAAGGGGAGAGGCACAATTGAAACTCCCTTTTCTCACTGAAAAGCAATTGGGTTCTCGTAAAATAATCCACAGCGGGTTCATCGGGGAAAGGGAGGAAAACAGCGGAACAGATGTGATATCCGCGTGGCCGAAAGATCACGCAGAAACCGTTAAGAGCTGATGGTTGCTCTACCGCACACACTGTGACCGTCCTGTTATGATTTAAAGGAGGAGCTGGAAAAGACAAAATTACGCCTGGTAACGTTAGTCCCTCGTTTGAGATTGCGGAAAGCTGATCTCGAATCATTTGCCCAGCGTCACTAAGTACAAAAGCGTACCCGCAACCTCGAAAAAGAGCGAGGTAAGCAGCACGCAACAGAGCTGTCCGGAGTCGTGGGACATTGTATCCAAAGTTTAATGTTAATGTCATATTAGGATCCTCTCCCTTAGATAATAGTTCTCGGATGGCTCTGATATCACTGGGATTTGCACAACCTTTCGGGAAATAAATTTGTCTTGGAATCTCCTTGTTTTGCCTCCACGATATTTCCACTGTAAATTTATATTTCTTAACTCTGAATTTGCATTTCTTCAGCGAAAGCCCCTCTCGAAGAGCTCGATCGGTCCTGCAATACTCGTTTAAATGACTCTCAAAATGAGAACCATGGAGATTGTTCACTCTCCGTTTGGTCAGTATGATGTCCGCTCCTCCAAGCTTTGAAGGGAATACGTGCTCGCGCGAGAGGTTTTCCCCTTCAAGATCAGATAATGTAAACGATTCAAGTGACAAAGGGCAGAAGTAAATTAGTGCTTTTTGACCGCTTAATCATCGGTAGTCTTCAGCAAATAGGTTAAAAAGCGTTGTGTTATCCATTGCTCAGTATATGGAGATTCCAAAACATTCGACAATCATTCAAGCGGCAGGATCTGAAGAAAATATAATTTCTGGTGAATTTTGGGGATAGCAACTTCCAAAAAATAATAATGACTTGCATGATTAATAAACTGCTTGGCTATTTCAATGTGATGACGGTCGCTGCGATGTTACATGCGCTTTAGATCTGTCAGGAAAATGTGCTAGACGCTTTCTTAATATCTTGGGCTTCCTTCCTCAAAGAAAACCTCACCTCATAAGTCATAAACTCAACATGCGGCACGGTTTTCAGAGCCAGTCTCAAACGTTCATCATTTTTTCCTGCGATCACTAACCCGGTAACAGCATCCCCGGCATCGGCTTCATTTTCCATCACCCACCCAATGTAACGTAGGGTCTGACCAATCACGTCATCGCTTGTTTTCCCTTTCTTTAATTCAATTACAAGCCAGGATCTCCCTTTTTTGCCCCGGGCGAGAATGTCAATTCGGCCAATCGTTGTGTTGTATTGTTGGCCAACAACTTGGTCATCCTCTTTATATATTTCGTAATCTCTAAATTCGGGGATGTGTTCCCAATTCTCAACGATAAATTCTTCTAGGTGGGATTCAAGTCCAAAATCTTTCGCGTCTTCGGTTCCTAGAAATTTAGTCTCTGTTTTTGACGCTAAGAGAGTCTCGATCTCTTCGGTATGTGGATTAAGGCTAAACAGAGTTAATATGGAACCTGCAGAGTTTTTTAACTGTTGTGAAAATTCGGATCGCTCGAGAGTCGCGATCCAGATGACATTTCTTCGATGGCGAAAAGGAAACTGTTCATTACGCGGAGCATAATAGTAACCGCTCTTGACCTCTCCAACGTAAATCGAGGACACCTCTTCACTTGGCATGAGAACAATATCATCAGTTTGCATTAGCGAAGAAAATTTATGAAGCTGCCGGGCACTCCCTTCATAATACTTGCTTGTTCGATCTGGGATTACTTCTTTTAACAATGGAGCGATCTCTTTTACAAAATCCCTTTTTTCAAGTTTCAAAAAAGAAGAAAGATCTAAATCGAGCTCATTCCATCCCACCGCTATACATTTTTCAGCATAAGCAGCTGTCGCATACTTGTTTCCCTGCCCTAAGTGAATTAGCCAGTAGTTTTTCATAAGAAGGGCACGTCTTTCTCACCCATGTTCAAATCTGCTTTTGACGACATAACTCATTAGCACCGAATATTGGTATGAAACAATCTTGCCCTCGCAAACAGCATTAAGTTGATGAAATAAATGCGCTAGATGAAAACCACACCAACACAAGTGCTTGCAATTTTTAGCTGATAGAGAAGGAGCATTAACAAAAATTTCCCATGTTAAGGCTCCATGAAATTTGTGCAACAAGTTGTTGCACAAATACAAAAACATTCTATTGCTTCTAGTATATTTCTATATTAAACCATTACCATAAAGGCTCAGACAGATGTCTAACAATGCTAAACAAACTGTTTTTTGGGAGGTCCATTCGCCAGAACATCGCTTCGGGGGAACTTGGACTTCAGAGAAGCTGGAGCAGCTTGGAAAATACCTTTCCGCCTACACAAAGGTATTTAAGAATCAGTCGTCTGCACGCCATCCTCTCTATCCGATCTATATTGACGCCTTCGCAGGATCGGGCCTGATTAAAGTTCGCAGTAAAAAAAATCCCTCTGTGCCGTTGTTTCCAGAGTTTGCGGAAGAATCAGTTGAGCGATTCATCGACGGGTCCACAAAGGTAGCACTTTCTATTGATCCACCTTTTTCTAAATATATTTTTGTCGAAAAACATCGAGCTCGTGCAAATGAGCTAAAAGCTCTTCGAGAGAGATATCCTGATAAAGATAAATCGATTGTAGTAAGAAACCAAGACGCTAATACTTACTTGCTGCAAATCAGTGATCCGAAATATTGGAAGCACAACCGCGCTGTATTGTTTCTCGATCCATACGGCATGCAAGTTAAATGGTCCACGCTTGAGGCGATTGCGTCAACAAAGGCCATTGATGTTTGGTACTTATTTCCATTGGGCGTCGGTATTAACCGTCTCCTCGCTAATGATGGACAAATTCCTGAGTACAATCAATTAAAGCTTGATGAGGTGTTTGGGACAAAGGTATGGCGTGAAGCGTTTTATACAAAATCCAATCAGATGAGCCTACTTGAAGGCGGGCAGGTAGTAGAAAAGAAGGCTAACCTGGATTCCATTGAAGCGTTCTTTGTTGAGCGACTAAAGACGATTTTCCCCAGGGTGGCGCAAAATCCATTGAGACTTTATAACAGCAAAGAAAACGCTATTTTCTCGTTTTGTTTTGCTTCTGCCAATGAAGGCAAAGGTGGCGAAATTGCATTGCGAATTGCAAGCCACCTCTTAAAGAAAAATAAATAAATATGGCAACGCGCTCTTCAATTGAATGGACTGAGGTGACATGGAATCCAGTAACCGGCTGCGATAAAATTTCTGCGGGATGTAAGTTCTGTTACGCTGAGCGGATGGCGATGCGGTTACAGGCGATGGGAGTTGAACAGTATCGAAATGGATTTGAACTTCGTCTCGCACCGCACGTCTTAGAGTTACCGTACAGTTGGAAGACACCGAAGGTCGTTTTTGTTAACTCAATGAGCGATCTCTTTCACAGTAACGTTTCAATTAGCTACATCAAGCGAGTTTTTAAGGTAATGAATAATACATTACGCCATACGTATCAGATTCTTACCAAGCGGTCGGAGCGACTTCGCGAAGTTGCAAATGTGCTTCAGTGGACAAATAACATCTGGATGGGCGTTTCTGTTGAAAACGAACGTGTGAGTTATCGAATAAGGGATTTAATTAAAACTCCGGCGGCCATAAAGTTTTTATCGATAGAACCGCTGATTGGAGCAGTTGACTCACTGTATCTCGATTCTCTTGATTGGGTAATTGTTGGTGGCGAATCTGGGCCTAGGGCACGTCCGATGAAGATTGAATGGGTGGAACATGTTTTTTGTGAATGTAAGAAACATAACGTTCCTTTTTTCTTCAAACAATGGGGTAGGCCACAGTTTAATGCTAATCCGTCTGACCCAACTATTGAAAAAGCTCACCCCTTTCACGCTAAGGGAGGGTGTGAATTGAAGGGACGAGTGTACCGGGAGATGCCGGTTCATTTTGCATCACATTAACCACGAAAGAAGATCGGCAGGTTTCCTCAGTGCTGGAGAGTTCTTCTTCGGAAAATTTAGAGCGCATAAAACCATTTTCCTGAGGTCAGGAAAATGGTTTAAAAATTAGAGTGTTTGCGTCTATGGGCCGGGGTGCCCCAGTTCTAGGACCTGTTGTTTACAGATGAGCAGCTACTTCCATGTGACCATCACCTTTATTGGAAAGGTTTCTAGATTCTCTACGGTAAATATTACCTTCCCTTTCTCCGGTGGGATCTCAACGTTAGCGTTGGAATTTGACGTTACGGCTTCTCCAACTCCTTTGCTATCAACATATTTTAATCGAATACAGTTATTTTTGCACTTTGCTCGTTCTTCCTCGCGAAGCTCAACTACGAATGCAACTCGGGTAGGGTGTTCCGCCTTAAATGATACTACCTTATTGCCACGAGGGGGGAGTTGATAAGTCTTGACTGTTTTTTTGTGGGAGTGATCATTGCAGCCCGGTAACGCTATTAGGAGTGTCGTTAAAAGCATTATTACGAAAAAAACGTTTCTCATCTTCCTCTCCTGCTTCCTCGCCAATCTTTTCTACCGGGCACTCCCAACCCCTTTTCTTCCTTCAACCAAGAGAGCGAAAAGCGCCCCCTGAGTGAGTCTCTCGCGGGATGAGTATGCTGAGCGTTGAACCATACCCCCTCTATCGGTAGGCTACAAAAATGGCTAAATGGCGTTAAGATTTTTAACACAGAGTTTCACGGAGTTCCACAGAGTTAAATTCATTAGATTTTTTTCTTCACACCGACAATAGTTACTTAAGAGCTAAATAATGCTCACAGAAATTTACTCCGATGGGCCTTATAATGCTCCGGACAGTTACTTTCTTCCTGATTTTCACCACCAGGCCAGTGACCAAAACTTTTCAAGCAAACGATAATATCTTTAGTGAGAGTCCTTCCTCAATCAACGACAAATTTAAACCCGGAGATGTTGTGCCAATGAAAAAGAACCAATCAGTAATACCAGCGGAGATTATCGAGAAAACCATCCTTTTTATCCGTGGGGAGAAAGTGATGTTTGATGCTGACCTTGCCCAGCTTTATGGCGTGACTACTGGTAACTTAATTCAGGCTGTAACAAGAAATCGGGGGAGATTTCCGAAAGACTTTATGTTTCAGCTATCATACCAAGAGGTTAGACATTTGAAGTCACAAATTGTGACTTCAAACTCAGAACATCCTAAAATTATTGAAGAAAAGACAATAAGCAGCAGATCGAAAAAAGCTGAGTTATTACAAGAGGTTCCGAGTTTGATATCACAATCTGTGATATCAAACTTGCAAGCATCTGATTTTACTCATGTTTTTTCCGCTGCTGTGTACTCCTTGCTAAAACGTGGTGGCAGACGAAAGCTCCCCTACGTTTTTACAGAACAAGGGATAGCAATGCTCTCCAGTGTCCTAAATAGTGAGCGCGCAATTAACGTAAATATAGAAATTATGCGCGCGTTTGTTCGCTTGCGACAGATGATCTCAAGCCATACTGAGCTTCGCCGAAAGCTTGATGCCTTAGAAAGTAAATACGATGAACAGTTTCGTATTGTGTTTGACGCAATTCGGAAGTTGTTGACACCTTCTACTCCAAAGAAAAAACAAAAGATCGGTTTTCATGAATCTTAGAATGTCATCAGACAAAGCGTTTTCATCATTAGCAGTCCATGAGCGACCACGGGAGAAGCTTGTTGAGCGGGGACCTGAGGGGCTTTCTGATTTGGAACTTGTGGCTCTTCTTCTAGGAAGTGGGAATCAACAAGATGATGTGCTTCAACTTTCTAGAAAAGTCCTGTCTGCCGTAGATAAGGGACGGATTAGTATTCAAGACCTAACGACAATCCCAGGTATTGGAAAGGCAAAAGCAACTCTTCTTGCAGCGTCTTTGGAATTTTCTAGGCGACGCATTCGGCCACAGGGGACAAAAATTCGCTCGGGAGCTGATGTGTATCCTTTGGTTCGACATCTTGCCACCCGAAAACAGGAGCACTTTATATCGATATCTTTAAATGGGGCTCATGAGGTGATTGAGACTCGGATCGTTACCATTGGCCTTCTCAACACGACGCAAGTTCATCCTCGTGAGGTTTTTGCTGATGCTATCGCTGAGCGCGCTTGCGCTATTATCGTTTCCCATAACCATCCCTCAGAGGTGCTCGAACCAAGCAAACAGGATGAGGAGGTAACAACGCGATTAAAGGCAGCTGGGGAACTTTTGGGGATTCCTTTGCTTGATCATGTAATCTTTGGATCTCAGGGGTATTTTAGCTTTCAAGAAGTTGGGTTACTTAGATAAAATGCGCCTCTTACCCCTTTAATATTAGGCCCTTATCTCTTCCCGGAAGCAACTATTCTTAAAGTTCAGATAAGAGGGGAAGAAGAATGGACTACAGGAGGTTTTTATGAAAAAGCTACTTTTATTAGTGTTTTTCTTTAGCATGCAATTTAGTTTTCTAAACTCTGCAAACGCCCTTTCAGCACGCTCCCTTGCCGAGGTAGATGCGTATTGGTGCGAAGCGCTTGGTGGCTTGTATATATCTGGTCTATACGGCGAATTTTGTGAGTGGGAATTTGCCGATTAAAAATATCCGCCGAAGTGGATTATCTAAAAGAATCATAGCTTGAACATGCACTTTTAGGTTCCTTCTAAAAGGGAAATTGAAGTTGCGCCGAGGGGCGAGAAAATGTTGGTGGGGTTTCTTCTTTGCGGTGACGCCTTTTATTAAGACCAAGACGCTCGCAGCTATCTTTAAAGAGCCAATTGATCGCCTCCCATTGTGGGCCCTCACCGACCATTCTTTTTCCAAAATCACTTCGATTTAAAACTCCGCCCTTCATTGACTGAAGAAAGGTGCGCACTTTTTTTACCCGGTTTGGATAGCTCTCTTCAAGGCGGGTGAAAAATACATCTTTTACCTGAAGTGGAAGTCGAAGTAGTGCAAAGAAGGCACTCTCTGCCCCGCACTCTTTTGCACGTTTTAATACTTCGGGGATCTGATGATCGTTTAATCCGGGAATTATTGGTGCAAGAGAGACGGAGGTAGAGATCCCAGCGTTTGAGAGCTCTGAAAGGGCACGAAAGCGGGTGCTGGGTCGGGGGGCGTTTGGTTCAATGGCTCTTGCCATATCATCATCACTAAATGCGATACTCATCGTAACGTGAAGATCGGCTCTGTGGTTAAGATCTGATAAGAGCTCGAGGTCTCTGCGAATTAAGGCACCTTTGGTGATGATACTTACTGGATTTTTAAACTCGTTACATACCTGAAGGCACCTTCTTGTTAGTTCATAGGAAACTTCTAGCGGTTGGTAACAATCGGTGTTTCCAGAAAATACAATTAATCCTCCCTTCCAAGAGGGTTTCATAAACGCCTCACGAAGAAGCTCCGGAGCGTTTGTTTTTACAACGATCTTTCGTTCAAAATCGGTCCCTGCACCAAAATCAAGATATTGATGGCTTGGTCTTGCGTAACAATAGGCACAGGCATGAAAACATCCGCGGTAAGGGTTGATGCTGTATTCAAATCCGAGATCGGGGCTGTCGTTTTTTGCGATAATTGACTTTGCACGTTCTTCGTAGATCTCAAGGTGCGCTTCTGGTGGGGCGTCTAGCCACTCTATCACGGTTGGGTGATAGGGATTTGGTGGGTTTGAGACCTTCTTTAGGGAGGTTTGTTCCATGGGGGGAGTTTAGCGAAAAAGGAGTGGGAGGGGAAAAATCATCTCCTATCGTTTCGAGCCGAGTGGCCCTTCGGGCTTTAACGTCTTAGACTTTGACTTATACTTTTACTGAACTTCGACTTGCTCTTGCACTTGCTCTAATGTCCCGAATAATGTCTACCCTGTCGTTGCGAGCGAAGCGAAGCAATCTCGAACCCTCATTGGCAATATGAGATTGCTTCGCTTCGCTCG
>CAZDIO010000005.1:0-6932 GCA_964505555.1 uncultured Bdellovibrionales bacterium | reverse complement strand
CTTCGCTCCGCTCGCAACGACAGGAGAGGTTATTTTGTTAGAGGTTCTTGGCTATTTCCCAGGGGTAGGAGCGTAGCTTCCTAAGATATCGAAATGCTCAGTAGCAGATTCGCTTGTTAATGGTTGTTTTGCTCGGTGGATATCTCGTTGCAATTTCATTAACGCATCAAGCACTGCTTCCGGTCGGGGTGGACATCCAGGGATGTACATATCAACAGGAACAAGTTTGTCTACCCCGGCAACCGTTGCGTAGTTATCATAAAAACCACCAGAGGATGCGCACGCGCCAAACGCGATGACCCATTTCGGTTCGGTCATCTGTTCATAGACCCGGATTAATACCGGCGCGACTTTATGGTTAATGGTTCCTACCACCCAGAGGAGATCGGCCTGTCGGGGAGTAAAGCGGGGAAGAGCAGCACCAAAACGATCGGTGTCATAATGAGAGCAACTGACCGCCATAAACTCCATTCCACAACAGGCGGTTACAAAGGGATAAGAAAATAATGAATACTTTCTGCACCATCCGATGGCAGCATCAAGCCGGGTTGTAACAAAGCTCTCTTCAGTCTTTAGCATGGAGGTATTCTAGCTTTTCTTTTTTGCATTGGGAAGGGTGAGAATTATAAGGCAAGGTAGGGGTTACGACCATTAAGTTAATGAATTTTTTATTGAACCACAGAGGCACAGAGGCACAGAGCCACAGAGAAGATCCACAGAGAAGATCAATAAAACCCCTTTACTCTATCCTTTCTTACTCTGTGCCCCTGCCTCTGTGTGGTTCAATAAAAATCAGATACCAAAGAGAAGTTTTGCATTATTCGTTGTAACTTCAGCAACTTCTTCGATGGTGAGCTCTTTTATCTCCGCAATCTGTCTTGCAACCTGATAGACGTGCATTGGTTCGCTCGGCTTTCCACGAAAGGGCTCTGGCGCCATGTACGGAGTATCTGTTTCTACCATAATTTTTTCAAGCGGTACGGTTTTTACCACGGCTCGAAGGGCGTGAGCTTTTTTGAATGTAATATTTCCAGTAAATGAAACAAGGAAATTAAGCGCCAATACTTTTGGGATAAACGCCTCGTCCTCACTGTAGCAATGAAACACCCCGCCGACCTCCTCAGCGTGAAGATCTTGAAGGATGGTAAGAATCTCTTCGCGCGCCTCTCTGCAGTGGATGATCAGAGGTTTTTTGTGTTTTTTTGCAAACGAAATTGAGTTTTTAAAAAGTTCATACTGATTTTCTTTTGGAGCCCAATCCCGGTAGAAATCAAGCCCCGTTTCGCCGATGGCTACTACTTTGGGATGGACCGCCAAGGGTGCTAACGTTTCTAGCGAAGTCCAATCTCCTGCGTCGTGGGGGTGGATGCCGATAGATGCCCAGACATTTTCGAAGCGATCGGCAAGTGAGATCGCTTTTTTTGCTGATTCGATCCCTTCACCGGCACCGATTGTAATCATTTTTGTCACACCACACTTTTTGGCATTTTCAAAGAGGCTTTCCAGTGCTTCTTCTCCGACGGTGCCGAGATGACAGTGAGTATCAACTAAATGCATATTTGACTTTGATGTTCCTTCTTGTGTGAGGGGGTTTTACTAAATTAGAGTGTCTGATTATTGAACACAGAGTTTCACAGGGTTACACAGAGTTTAAATTATTTTAATTATTCCCCCACTCTGTGTAACCCTGTGAAACTCTGTGTTCAACCTTTCCCTCTTCTCCCGTAGGATATTCTCAGTCAGAGTTCAACCCTACTTAATCTTGCCCCCCACAGGAATAGCAACTCCCGGAGTGACGAGTTCTAAATTTCCAGCATCATCTGAGGCAGCAAGAAGCATCCCTTCACTGAGCGTGCCCATGAGTTTTGTTGGTTTAAGATTAGCAAGAACCGCTATTTTTCTTCCGACAAGCTCCTCTGCTTTGTAATGTTTTGCAATTCCAGCAACGATCTGTTTTCGACCCAGGGTAGCTCCGAGATCGACTTGAAGTTTTACAAGTTTTTCAGATTTTTCCAACTTTTCTGCTTCTAAGATCTGACCAACCCGGAGGTCGATCTTTGAAAACTCTTCAAAGGTAAGAAGTGGGGTGGTTTCTTTTTCTTCAACTTTTGTTCCTGTTCCTTTTGTCTCAGTTTCTTGTGTTTCTGCTTCAGGTTTTTCCATCTGATCTCTCCTTGGAAAGAGTGCCTCACCCTTTTCGACTTTTGTTCCTGGTTTTATTCGTCCCCAGCTTGAAGTCGCGCTTAGACGTTGCTCTTCGGGGAGTGTTTTTTCACTATATCCTAAATAACGAAGGATTTTTTCGCTGGTATCTGGAAGAAATGGCGAAATCAGTCCAGCGATGATGCGCAGTGTTTCTGCAAGGGTATAGAGAGTCGTGTTCAGGGGCTCTTTAGCGCCTGCCGCGTTTTCTTCTTTGGAGAGTGCCCAAGGTTTTTTACGGTCAATGTAGATGTTGGCACTGTCAATTAATGCCCAGATTCTCTCGAGGGCACGGTTTAACTCCATCTTCTTGATCAGTTCAACTGAATCTGTTGCAGCTTTTAGTGCGTCATCTTTGAGTGAGGTATCAAGTTCTGTAGGATGATTTCCAGGAGTAGGAATGATCCCCTCTCGGTACTTATGGATCATCGCCAAACTGCGACTGATAAGGTTTCCTAAGTTGTTTGCAAGATCGGCATTATATCGTGCCTCAAGAGTTTCAAAATTAAATGAACCATCAAGACCAAACGCCATCTCTCGAAGGATGTAATAGCGAAAGGTATCCATTCCAAACGTGTTTTTAATCTCCACAGGATTTACGACATTCCCAAGAGATTTTGACATTTTTCCCGTGGGAGTAACCCAATACCCATGAACGCTAAGGTGTTTATAGAGAGGGATCTCTGCAGCAAACAACATGATCGGCCAGAAAACACCGTGCGGTTTAATGATATCCTTTGCTACTAAGTGCTCAGCTACTGGCCAAAACTTTTTAAACTGTTCATCATCTGGGTACCCGATGCCCGAAATGTAGTTAATGAGCGCATCAAACCAGACATACGTTACGTAATCTTTATCAAAGGGAAGTTCGATCCCCCAGGTGAGTCGAGATTTTGGACGAGAGATGCAAAGATCCTCAAGCGGTTCACGAAGCATCGCAAGCACCTCGTTTTTATATCGCTCAGGTCGGATGAAATCGGGAGCAACATTGGTAATGTGATCAATGAGCCGCTCCTGATACTTCGCCATCTTAAAGAAATAATTTTTCTCTTTTACGAACTGAGGAGTTGTTTGGTGATCAGGACATTTTCCATCGATAAGTTCCTTCTCCGTAAGGAATCGTTCGCACCCAACACAGTAAAGTCCTCCATACTCTCCAAAGTAGATCTCCCCTTTTTTATGAATCTTTGAGAGGATCGACTGCACAGTTTTTTTATGTTCCGGCTCGGTCGTGCGAATGAAGCGTGAGTAATCAAGCCCCAGCTCTTTCCAGGTATTTTTGAATAATTCGCTTACTTCATCAGTAAACTGGAGTGGGGTTTTCCCCGCAGCGATCGCTGCTTGATGTACTTTATCTCCATGCTCGTCGGTGCCAGTAAGAAAAAAAGTCTCATCCCCTAAATACGTATGAAAGCGGGTTAAGCAGTCGGCAAGGGTGGTCGTGTAGGTATTTCCTAGATGTGGATGCCCATTTGCGTAATAAATCGGAGTGGTGACGTAGTAATAGCGCTTAGCCATCTATCGGATATAGACTACAAAAGTCGTGATTGTAAAGCATTTCAGAGAGTTTAGCCGAGCTTCATTTGCTTTTTTAATCCCTACTCAGTCTTCATGGCCATTAAGTTAAGGAATTTTTTATAGAACCACAGAGGCGCAGAGAAACAGAGAAAGAAAGATTTTATTGATCTTCTCTGTGTCTCTGTAGCTCTATAAATCTTTTTTTCAGAATCCTTAATGAATTGCCATGGCTACGCCTCTTCTTGCCACCAACTGTAGGGTCCATAGGTTCCAATTCCTCCTAGGAGGCGAGCTTCGTCGCGGGGGTGAATCTGTTTCATATTTATTTTTGCACGAAGTTCTTTAGCAAGAATCACCACAAGATGGCGAAAATCTATTCGTTTTGGTGCTGTGTAGTAGATCGTTGCCAACTCTTCGCTGAGAGAGAAGATTACCTTTGATACCTTCATTTCTAGCCCCTCATTGGCAACGCATCTTCTTACTATCGGAAGGGCGTCTTCGGAGCGTAATTGCGAAGAATGAAACCGCGCATTTTCTTCTTCTGTTGCTTGTCGAAGGAGAGTTTCAAGCAAGATCTCAGGAACCTTGGGAGTTTTTGCTATCCACTGCACTTTTCCGATCTCTGGAGTGATATCGTCACCGACTGCAACAATATCGCCGATGAGCCCAGAGAAGTTCGTTGTAAAAAGAGTCTGCTCACGATCTGAAAATTTAACAGAGAGCGCTGTAAGAGGAGCTTTTTCACCCATGTTAGCGAGGTTGTTCTTGAAGTGCGTGATGAGCCTTTAAAAGGAGAGAGGTAAGTTGAAGCTGAGCATTTGCGTTTCTCTCAAGGGTGAGTTTTTCTGCTTGGAGTGAATGAAGAAGAAGATCGGCAAATCGACTACTGTTATTTGCCGAAGAAAGGAGGAGCTGTTCTCGAAAAACGTTTCTGATAATACCCCAAGTGAGCGCAGAAGAGTCCTTTAGTAACCCAAGCTCTGTTCCAAGAGAGACGGGAAGCGCGGAAGAACCCGCTCCCTGAAGGAGCGAGGTAAGCTGTTTTTTTATCTTTGTTCCTAGTTGCAGAACCTCTTTGCAATGACTCTCAAGAGCTCCGGGCTCAGTGATAGAAAGAGAGTGGGGATCGACATAGTTTTCAACGCCGATGAAGTGAATCAACGTATCAGAAAGAGTGCTTAGTTCAGCGATCTCGCTTTCTTGAAATTTTGTTTCTGATAAACATTTTTTGAGAACTGATTGTGAGTCTTTACCTGAGAGATCAGCGCAGTGTACGGTTTGGCAACGAGAGACGATCGTTGCCGAGAGCCGATGTGCGGCCTCTGAGATCAGGATCAGGTAGGTTTTTGGAGAGGGTTCTTCGAGTGTTTTTAAAAGAGCATTCCCTGCGGCTGAAGACATTTTGTGAGCGTTGTCGATAATCGCAATCCGGCAAATCCCGTAATAGGGACGGAGCTGCAATTTATTTCGAAGTTCTCGAACTTCTTCTACAGAGATATCTTTGTTTTCTGAGCCCAGATAGATGAGGTGAAGGTCAGGGTGTTGTCCTGAAAATATGAGCCGACTCTGCTGGGCCTGCTCTGGCAGGTCGGCAATCGAATCGGTGAGAAGTGAGTGCGCAAAAATTCTTGCGATTAATCTTTTTCCAATTGAAGGGCTTCCGGAAAAAAGTAAAGCATGGGGAATACTCTCTTTTTTAAGGAGTGCTTCTAGAAGGTTAAGAGCTACCGTGTGGCCAAAAACCCCTTTTTGTGTGGCGATCTTTTTAAGTAGAACTTCGCTCATAGGATGGTTTTTATGGCTTTGAACGCTTCTTCGGCAAGGGCATCTTCCTCTTTTGCTGCGTCGAGTACAACAAAACGAAACTGAGGATCTTTTGAGAGTTCAAGAAAACCTTTTCGCACGCGATCGTGAAACTCGACTGCTTGTTCTTCAAAGCGATCTTGGAGGATGTTATCTCCTCCACCTTGAGTTAATTCTTGGAAGTTAAAACTTGAACTTGCTTTGCGAATCCTCGTCTTTGCACGCTCTAAGCCTACACGGGGATCGAGATCAAGAAGGAGTGTGAGATCGGGGAGGAGTCCTCCAGTAGTAAACGTATTAAGAGAGCGTAAGTGGTTTAGCTCAAGACCTCTTCCGTATCCTTGATAGGCGAGGGTTGAATGGATGTAGCGATCACAGAGCACGATCGCTCCACGCTCAAGCGCGGGACGGATGATCTCCACAATATGTTGCGCGCGATCAGCTTGAAAGAGCATCAGCTCTGCTTTTGTGTCGAGCTCTTTGTTGTGAGGATCAAGAACAAGATTTCTTACGGCTTGTCCAAAGGAGGTTGCACCTGGTTCGCGAGTAACGACTACTTCTCGATGTTCTTCTCGGAGGAGTTCTGCGAGTTTAGAGCGCAGCGTTGATTTTCCAGCTCCTTCGATCCCTTCAAGGGTAATAAAACAAGCTTTCTTCATGAACCAGTTTCCTTTGAAATGCCTTTGAAATGATGACGCAAGAATAACATACAAAAGGTAAATATTTAACTTTGGGAAAAAAGAGAAGGGAGGAAAGTGTTTACTAGCTAATATACATGCTAATGCCAAAGAGGAGCTGTTTTGTGGTAAATGGCTTAGAGATGTAGTAATCGGCTCCGTATTGGTATCCGGTGATGAAGTCCTCTCCCTCACCTTTTGCGGTAAGCATAATCACCGGAATGTTTTGTGTTTCCGGGCGTTGTTTCATGTGAACAAGCACGTCATAACCACTCATCTCTGGCATCATGATATCAAGAAGAATCAACGCTGGTTTAAGAGTTTTTAACCTCTCAAGAGCCTCTGCCCCACGAGAAGCCTGATGGACCTCAAAACCCTGCCCCTGAAGGACCGTTGCTACAAGAGCTCGGCCATCATCATCGTCATCAATAATTAAAATGGAACGATTTTGGGACATTTGTTGTTAAATTTTTCTAAATAGAAAAAATATAAAACTATAGATATCAGTATGTTACAAGCGCATTCTGGCATTTTGACTGCTTTAGCTCGGTAATCTGCAAGCAGTGTGCCAGTATCAAGATTCTAACACTACGAATCCTATACTACGATGATCAGCCAACCCTGAGTGATTCATAAGGATTTTTAAAGCACTGAAACCTCAATTCCAGCGCCTTAACGAGGCTTGTTTCATTTATATATAGCAGGCCCCGCGCCTGTCGTTGCGAGCGAAGC
>CAZDIO010000004.1:0-17199 GCA_964505555.1 uncultured Bdellovibrionales bacterium | reverse complement strand
GGGTTAAAAGCGGATCAGAGAATCGCAAGCGTTGCCATACGAAACGCAAACGATGGTGTATCTCTGATCTCCATCTCTGATGGTGCTCTTAACGAGATCGGAAACGTGCTCACTCGTATGGCCGAGTTGGCGGAGCAATCTTCTAACGGCGTGTTGTCTTCGGCACAGCGTTCAGCTCTGGATTCAGAGTTTTTAGCGCTTGGGTCCGAAGTTCAACGTATTGCGCTGACCACAAAGTTCAACGGTATCAATCTCCTCTCAGGAGGATCGGCGATATCGTTTCAAGTGGGATTTGATTCGGGCACGAACTCACAGATTTCATACTCTGGAGTTCAAGGAACGCTTGCATCACTTGGTTTGGCAACAGTTGGAAGTGCTCAGCTCAACTACTCGTTGAACGGAGCAACCACTGAATCTGGACAGACCGCTGCACGAAGCGCACTTGATGCGGTTGTGGCTGCGATTAATTCGCTTACCACGAACCGAGGAACCTTGGGAGCTGCTGAAGCGCGACTCAACGTTGCGATCAACAACCTCCAAGTAGCGCGAGAAAACTTTGCATCCGCAGAGAGTCAGATCCGTGACGTAGACGTAGCGTTGGAAGCTGCGAACCTGACACGGCTCAATATTCTCCAGCAAGCAGGTGCTGCGGTGTTGGCTCAAGCGAACCAACAGCCAGCTCTCGCCTTGTCACTCTTAGGGTAAGGTTTCAGTAAACAAGGTCGTGGGGGCTGATACCCCCTTCGGCCTTTATGTAATTTTGTAGTTTTGTAGTACCGCACCCTCGACACTATCACCCTAGGGTAGACTATCGACGTTTGCCCTAGGGTTTCTGCAGATAACAAACAGAGATCATTCGATCTTGCCCTCGTTTCTTGCCCCCCAATAAGTTAATTTTCCTCTTTTCTTGACGGAAGCTCGAGAGACAAATATCGTCACCCTTTTGATTGTGATTTGAGGTATGGCGAGGTTATTTGGTATGACTCGGCTGAGGGTTAAGCAGCGTTTTAATCGACGATTTTGATCGGTAAAAACGCCACCTATGGTATGTGTCTTAGTATTAAGGAGAGTGTATGCGGCAAAGTGATCATGAGCGACCTGATGTTGAAGCGATCATGTCGCGTATTCATGCCGACGCCAAAGAGTTTCTTAAGAGTAAACCACTCCCTGTTCGGAGCTATATTCCCCAACAAGCAAAAGAAGGAGGTGAGTCGGCGACCCCACTCCTCTATTCTGACTCGTTAAATTACCTAAACGCTCACTGGGGCAACTGGGCCTCGGCAACCGAGATTACCTCTCACCGTCCATTTATTGGACCGATCATTGTTAGTGTAAAAAAGTTTTTCATCAACTGCATCTGGAAGTATCTCCTCAAAGGATACTTTGAGCAGGAACGAGAATTTCACATGAAGCTCGTTTCGCATCTAAACGATACCGCTCGGTATATCGATCGACGAGATGCTGAAATATTTTGGCAACTCATCGAAAAAATAGACAATGATATTGAAGGAACACAGAGACAAACAGAGAAGCTTTTTGATCAGATTACCGCAACACTGCATACGCTCCAGGAACACTTTAACAAAAAAGTAGATCAACTAGAAAACGATCGCTCACTGCTGACAGAGATCGCCGAGTCCTCTCACAATGAGATTCTTCGCCTCGATGCTCTCGTTCGTGGTCTTGAGGGGGCGCTTGTCCAGCTGAGCGAAACGCTCACGCTAGAAAATTCAACTCCGTTTCCGGGAGGGACTCGCAGCATGAATGTAATCGATGCGGGGCGACCAATGAATGCACTTTCTAGTTATCTTTTTCAAAATCGTTTTGGGGGATCTGAGAGCGAGTGGAAAGAGCGAGTTCGAGACTACCTGCCATTTTTTGAAGATGCAGGTGGGGTGATCCTGGACCTTGGGTGTGGTCGGGGAGAATTTCTAGAACTTCTTCGAGAGGCCGGGAAAGAGGGGTTTGGTATTGATGGTTCAGAGACGATGATTCGTGTCTGTGAGGGGAAGAATTTATCGGTGACGCACATGGATCCACTCTCCTATCTGGAACAGTTAGGAGGGCAATCACTCTCGGGTGTTTTTGCCTCACGACTACTTGAGCGACTGAGTGCGGAGAAGCTTCAACTTTTATTTTCATTGATTCGTGAGAAGATAAAACCCGGCGGGAAAGTAGTATTTGAAGCAATTAACCCTCAATCGGTTGCAACGCTTACGAGAAATTTCTTCCGAGATCCAGCAAGTCTCCGCCCTCTTCATCCGGAGACGGTGGAATTCCTTATGTCTTCAAATGGGATCCGCGTCGAGCGAATGATGATGCGCTCTCCGTTTGCCTCACAGATGATGCTCCAAAGTATAGAGGTATCCGACGCTCTTCCCATTCGCTGGAAGAGCACGTTACTGCTCTTGAATGAAAATATTAAACGTCTTAACGACCTTCTCTTTGGGCATCAAGATTATTGTATTGTTGGTGTTGTTGAAGAGCGAAGCGCGCGATTACTTTCGCCACTCAATGGCGAGGTCTATTTAGCTCCAGGACAGACAAGCTATCAATTAAGAGATGATGTTTACGATGGCTAATCCTGGTAAGCTTCATGTGCTCATCGCCTCTGTGCAGGTGCCCTTTACCCGAGGTGGGGCGGAGGTGTTGGTTGATGGTTTGCAGCGAGAGTTTAAGAGCAAAGGACATCTTGTTGATACCGTCTTACTTCCCTTTTCAGCACAGCCAAAGGAGGTCTTACTTCAGCAGGTAGCGCTGTGGCGAGCATTGGATCTGCGCGTTTTTGGGGGGAAGAAAATAGATCTTGTCGTTTGTACGAAGTTTCCCTCTTACTTAGTGTCCCATCCATGCAAGATCTCTTGGCTCGTTCACCAACATCGTCAGATGTATGATCTGTATGGAACTCGGTTTGGAGATTTTAATACTGGGGTTGAAGATGAGACGTTGAGGCGGATGCTCCTTCGTGCAGATAAATTAGGACTTGAAGAATGTAAAGCAGTCTTTACGATCTCTTCAAATGTCTCCTCCCGACTCAAACGCTATCTTGATATTGAAAGCACTGTGCTCATGCCACCCCTGCCGCTGGGAACAAGATATCACCATGCCTTGCCGGAGCAGTATATTCTTTCTGTGGGACGAATCTGTAGTATTAAGCGAATTGATCTGATGATTCGAGCGATGGCGAAAGTTGATGGGCGAATGCAGTTAAAGATTGTTGGGATTGCTGATGAGCCGGCGATTGCAGAGTACCTTCAGAGTGAGATTAATAAACACCATCTCTGGGATCGGGTGCAATTTATGGGACGCGTAAGCGATGAAGAGCTTCTTGGGCTCTATGCTCGAGCATTTACGGTGTTCTATGCCCCATATGATGAAGACTACGGACTGGTAACCTTAGAAGCTTTGGCGAGTGGAAAACCGGTTATTGCCTGTGTTGATAGTGGAGGGGTGCTGGAGTTTGTTCACGATGAGGAAAATGGACTTGTGGTTGAACCCGATGAGCAAGCGATCTCACAAGCGATAAACCGGCTCATTGGCGATCAACCCCTCTATGATCGACTTTCTCGAGATGCTAAGAAGATTCCACTGACAGCGTCTTGGGATGAAATTATCGAGAAGATGACAGCAGTGGTAACGAGCCCCGATCGCGATGAAACCCAAAAGCATGCTCAGGCCAATACGACAGACAGTACAACAATTAGCGAAACATCGATTCCGGGGATCTTCTCGTGATGCCTACTGGCGGTCATCGCCCAATACATAAATTACTGGTGTGTAATCGGGGCGAGATTGCAATCCGAGTTTTTCGAGCCTGTACAGAGCTTGGGATCCGGACAGTAGCGATTTATAGTTACGAAGATCGCTTCTCCCTTCATCGATATAAAGCGGATGAGGCGTATCAGATCGGGACTCAAGGGAGTCCGGTTTCTTCCTATCTCAATATTCATGAAATTATCTCCATTGCTCGAAAGGCAGAGGTGGATGCGATTCATCCTGGGTATGGATTTCTTGCTGAGCGTGCGGAACTTAGAGATGTTGCGGGAGAGTTCGGTGTTAATTTTGTTGGACCCACTTCTGAGACACTCCACATTGCTGGAAACAAAGTAAAAACTCTTGATCTCGCAAAGCGAGTTGGGGTGCCAACGATTCCAGGAAGTGGTGTCGTTGAGGAGGTACAACGTGGTAAAGAATTTGCTCGAGAGTGTGGCTATCCGGTGATGCTCAAGGCCAGTTTCGGTGGCGGAGGCCGGGGAATGCGGATTGTTCGCAGCGAAGCAGAGTTTGAGCATGCGTTTGAAGCGGCACGAACTGAAGGGCAAGCTGCCTTTGGTCGAGGAGAGGTATATGTAGAGAAATACGTCAGTCGCCCAAAGCATATTGAAGTGCAGCTCCTTGGGGATGGCTCGGGCGAGGTGGTTCATCTTTTTGAGCGTGACTGCTCCGTTCAGCGAAGACATCAAAAGCTTGTTGAATTTGGTCCGGCGATCAGTCTCTCCCCACAACAACGAGAGGATCTCTACCACTATGCGCTCCTGTTGGGACGCGAGTTGCAACTGCTCTCTGCCGCAACCGCGGAGTTTCTTGTTGGTGAAGATGGGGGTATTTACTTTATTGAGATTAATCCCCGCATCCAAGTTGAGCATACGGTTACCGAGGAGATTACCGGGGTTGACCTCGTTCAGAGTCAACTTCGCATTGCAGCTGGGGATACTTTGGCGGAGCTTGGGTTGTTACAAGAAAACATCCGCCAGAGTGGAGTTGCTATTCAATGTCGAATTACTACAGAAGATCCCACCGAAGATTTTAAGCCAGACTATGGAAAGCTTGTTGCCTACCGCTCCGCCGGTGGGTTTGGCATACGACTTGATTCAGGAAGTGCCTTTACCGGTGGGATTGTCACCCCGTTTTATGATTCCTTGCTTGTAAAAGTGACAGCTCGGGGTCGATCGATGACGGAGGCTGCGAATCGATTACGGCGAAGTCTCCGTGAGTTTCGTATCCGTGGGGTAAAGACCAATATTGCCTTTCTTGAAAACCTACTTCAACAAGGGCAGTTTTTAGCGGGAAATGCGCGCACCACTTTTTTAGAAGAACATCCGGCGTTGTTTCAGCTTCCGCAGAAAAGAGATCGTGCCAATCGTTTGCTGAGTTTTCTTGCTGAAGTTACCGTCAATGGTCATGAGGAGATGCCGGGACTCACTCGACCAAAGCAAACGGGAGTTGCTGTTCCTCCGCGAGTTGAGATTCTAGAAAGACAACGTTCGAGTTTAACCGACTCACCTCCTCCAGGATGGAGAGAGCGTTTTTTAACTCTGGGGATAAAAAAGTTTCTCTCTGAAGTGAAAGCAGAAAAACGGTTACTGATTACCGATACGACGTTACGTGATGCTCATCAGTCGCTTGTAGCAACACGTCTTCGCACCTTTGATATGCTCCAAGTAGGAGATGCCATCGCTCACCATGTGCCCCAACTATTTTCACTAGAGATGTGGGGTGGGGCGACCTTTGATGTGTGTCTTCGCTTTCTTAAAGAAGACCCCTGGGAGCGGCTTTCGCTTCTTCGAGAAAAGATCCCGAATATTCTTTTTCAGATGCTTATTCGGGGAGCAAATGTCGTTGGCTACAAGAGTTATCCAGACAATGTTGTTAAGGCATTTATTAAAGAATCCAAAGAAGCGGGAATTGATATCTTCCGAATTTTTGATTGTTTTAACAACCTCTCCCAGATGCACACTTCAATTCAGGCAGTAAAAGACGCCGGTGGCATTGCAGAGGTATGTCTCTGCTACACCGGGGATGTTGTCTTAGAGGAGCAAAATAAGAAAAACGGTAAGCAAACAAAATATGATCTCGCTTACTATACAAAACTTGCAAAAGAATTTGAAAAAGCAGGGGCAGATATTTTAGCAATAAAAGATATGTCTGGGCTCCTGAAACCTTATGGAGCGGAGCTTCTCATCTCTGAGTTAAAAAACACTGTGGATCTCCCGATTCATTTTCACACCCATGACACGGCGGGGGTGCAAACTGCGAGCTATCTTAAAGCGAGCGAGGTTGGGGTTGATATTGTTGACTGTGCTTTTTCGGCGATGGCTGGGGTGACCAGTCAGCCACCACTGGAAGGACTTGTTGCGTCACTTTCTGGAACACCGCGAGATACCGGTATGTCCTTAGAGCAGCTGACCCCCTTTAGTGAGTATTGGGAAGTGGTGAGAAATTTCTATGCGCCTTTTGAAAGCGACTTAAAGACCAATACTGCGGAGGTCTATCTTACTGAGATTCCGGGGGGACAATACTCTAACTTTAGACCACAAGCAGCGAGTGTGGGTTTGTCAAAGAAGTGGTCAGAATTAAAAAAGATGTACCAAGAGGTCAATATCCTTTTTGGTGATATTATAAAGGTAACCCCCAGTTCGAAAGTTGTTGGGGACATGGCTTTGTTTATGGTGGCAAACAACCTCACCATCGAAGATGTAAGAAAGAGAGCTTCAGAGCTTGATTTTCCAGAGAGTGTTCTTGAGTTCTTTCGCGGGGAACTTGGAGAGCCGTATGGGGGTTTTGATGAGGAGTTCCGGATGAAGGTGCTTCGAGGCGTTGCACCACTTCGTAAGCGACCAGGAGAGGTATTTGAGGCAGTTGATCTGGAAGCGGCTTCAATGACTGCCAGTGAGCTTCTTGGAAGGGAGGCGACAAAACAGGACACCTTAAGTTCTGTTCTCTATCCCCGAGTCTTTCGAGACTACACCACAGCACGAAAGCGCTATAGTAATCTCTTACTTATTCCCACTCTGAGTTATCTCTACGGCCTTGAGAAGGGGGAGGAGATAATTGTTGACCTTGAGCCAGGAAAGCGACTTTTTATTCGACTGGTCGCAGTAAGTGAGCCGGGTGAGAATGGTGAGCGCACCGTGTTTTTTGAATTAAACGGGCAACCACGAAGTATTCAGGTAAAAGATAAAAAAATTGCCTCCACGGAGAAGTCGCATGAAAAGGCGATAGCGGATAACCCACTCTTCATTGGTGCGCCGCTTGCAGGGGTGGTTGTTGGTCTTGGGGTGAAAGAAGGGGATGCGGTTGATGAAAATACCCAACTTTTTACCCTCGAAGCGATGAAGATGCAAACCTCTGTTCATGCGCCAAAGCCAGGAACGGTAAAGCGGGTAGTGTTACCAGTCAATACGCGAGTGGATGTAGGCGATCTCATCATTGAACTCACCTAGTAGTGCTGCGACCACTAAATAATAGGTAAATAGCCGACCAAGAAGATTTTGTGGATACAGCCGCCCGTATCTGTAGTAGGGTCAACTCTCTTAGATTACATTATTGGAGATAATCATGGCAAAATCACACGACGCAAAGAAGAACGTAAAAAAAGCTCCTCAGAAAACACTGAAAGAAAAAAGACAGGCAAAGCTTGAAAAAAAGCTTAGCCGAGGAAAGTAGTTTCGTTAAGCGTGGAGGAGAAGATATCTGAAAGGTTTTGACACCTGGAAGATCTCTTCCCGAGCGCTATGCCTGCTTTAGGGCCCGCCTTAGACGTTAAGTTTGCGTTAGTGTTTTGTAAGACACCGCGTAAACATCAAATTAACACTCCCTTCATTTTCTCTTAATAATAGGTGTGTAGTAAGCCCCCACAGCTACTAGGCTGTTTGAATAGGTTAAAAATAGAGCCCCGCCGATGCAAGGGGGGCTTAAGGTGTGGTTTTCTTAGGGGAGATTGCGGTATGGTTTCGAACTTTGGAAAAATATGGCGGGCTCGTGGCACGTTATTTCCTTATCTTTTCTCTTTTGGAGTAATTATTTGCTCTCTCGTCTTTTGGACATCGCTTCCTGCTTGGGCGGGGATCTTTGTTTGCATTCTCTGTTTAGGAGCGCGAGATTGGACGCTCAAGGAGATCGGGGAGGTAAAAATCGCCCCCCTGGAGCAAAAGTTACGATCCCAGATGGAAATGATCACGGAAGTTTTTGGAGAATCCGGACTTGCAGCCATTGAGCAGGCGCGACTTGGTAGGCGAGAAGGGATGACACCAGGAGCCCTTGCGGTTGCGCTCTCAAGACTTGCTCCTGAGGTTCTAAACGAGGCATTTGTGAAAGCAGATCGTCGTGTTCGGGTGCAGAGTCATAATGAGAGTCTGAGAATGGATCTTCGGGAGAGGCCAATAGCGACGCTTCTGGGCTCTCCTGTCCAAGCCGCTGTCCATCCAGCCTCCGAAACTGTCGCAAAAGCGGTGAGCTGCTAGTGACACCATCTTCATTTTGAAATCGAGGGGTTGGACGTTCTTTGAACGTCCAACCCCAAAGCGAAGGAAAAGCCTAGTAGTTGTTCTTTAGCTTTTTCGCTTATACGTTATCTCCATACTCTTGAACTCTTTTCCATCAGGAGTCATTCCGTACATCTCTAAGACATGCTGATTGTTATTGAGAATTCTTGTCACACTTCTCATCTTCATCTCAGATTCTGTAATGGGACAGGTAAATTTCGAAGTCATCTCTAACGATTTGGTCGCGGGATCGTAACTTCCTTCACCGGTCATAATATCGGTGCTCATCGAATCAGCCCATGTGGAAACGTATTCTTTTTTTACGTTGTCATAGCCGATCATTCCCTCTCCTTGGAACGCTTCACCAGCGAATTTCCCCTCGTACTTCTCCTTAATAAATCTCTTTCCAAACGCCCATTGGTGATTTGCACGACCCTTCGATACTTCTGGCTTTTCTCCTGGTGCTTTCCACCATTTTGTTTCCGTCACCCACGTTCCTACCAATGGCTGAAGAACGGTATGTGCAGGAGTAGGACTCCCGAGCGTTTTTGCTTTCTTCATCATCTCTTCTGGCGACATGTTCGCCATGCGCGCCAAATTTTCATCTATTGCAGAAGTTTCAGTTTTTTCATCAACAGATTTCTTTCCATGATGGCGTCCCGAACAACCAGAAAGGAGAGCCCCAAAGATGACAAAAATCATTAAAGATATTTTAAAATAAGATTTCATACGAATGCTCCTAAGAAATTGCTATTAATGTCATTTCAGTGCGGTGAACATACCTTTCAAAAAAAACCTCTGCAAGAAGGAGGAACTAAGAGGTATTTCACCTATTTTGGTGAATAAATACGTGATCCTAACAATTTTCTCACTTGCTTTTCGTCTCCCTGTGAAAAACTATAGATTCGTGTCAGCGGAGTTCTTAAATAGAGAGATTAGTTGGATTGACTTCAATCTTCGAGTTCTCCATGAGGCGCTTGATGAGCGCGTCCCTCTGTTAGAGCGGGTGCGATTTTTAAGCATCTGTTCGTCAAACCTTGATGAATTTTTCATGAAGCGCGTTGGTGGGATAAAGCGCCAACAGCTTGCTCGTGTATTTACAACTTCCCCAACAGGGCCCTCTCCGGGGGAGCAACTAGCCTCGATTCGAAAGGCCGTGCTCCCTCTTCTTTCAAAGCAAGGAAGTTGCTATCAAGAGCAACTCCGCCCGGCGCTCTCTGCGCACGGAATTGAGCTTCTTAATTGGGAAGCGCTATCAACCGTGGAGCGAGGAAGAGCAAATACGTATTTTGAGACCAATGTCTTTGCCGTTCTTACTCCTCTTGCCGTGGATCCCGCGCACCCTTTCCCCTTTATTTCGAATCTCTCAACTTCGCTGGGCGTGACCCTTCGATCTCCTCGAAAGGAAGAGCGACAATTTGCCCGGATAAAAATACCTGATGTGCTTCCTTATTGGATTCGAGTCGATAGTGAACACAGTGAAGAACGATATCGTTTTGTTCGGCTTGTTGATATTATTCAACACAACCTCTTTCGACTATTTCCGCAGATGATTATTACCGGCTCGATGCTTTTTCGGATTACCCGAAACGCGGATATTGAACGTGAAGAGGAGGATGTTGAAGATCTACTGGAGATGATAGAGGAGGAGGTCCGACAGAGACGCTTCGCCCATGCGGTTCGGCTTGAGCATCTCCCAAATCCAGATCCTTGGGTGTTGGAGCTTCTTCTTGATGAGCTGGAACTCAGTACCGATGATGTTTATGAAGTAAGTGGAGAGGTAGATTTTACAAAACTAAAAGATATTTGCGAATTAAACATTCCAGCACTCCGTTACGAACCTTGGGTGCCGGTGGTTCCTGCGGCCCTTAGTCATCTAGAAACCACGATGTTTGATCTTATTCGTGAAAGGGATCTCCTTGTTCATCACCCCTATGAGAGTTTTATGGCGAGTGTGGTACGCTTTGTTGAAGATGCGGTCAATGATCCCAAAGTGCTCGCTATTAAAATGACCGTGTATCGTACCGGCCCAGCAAGTCCGTTTATTCCTCTCTTGATTCGTGCCGCTCGAGCGGGAAAACAGGTGGTTTGTTTGGTTGAACTTAAGGCACGGTTTGATGAGGAGCAAAATATTCAATGGGCGGAGGCTTTAGAAGATGCTGGGGTGCATGTGATGTATGGGATCGTTGGTTTAAAAACGCATGCAAAAACTATTGTCGTGGTTCGAAATGAGGGGGATCGACTGCGCTCCTATGCGCATATCGGAACGGGCAACTACCAGGCACAAACAGCAAACATTTATACCGATCTGAGTTTGTTTACCGCGAAGCAGCAATACACGGATGATTTACTAGAGCTGTTTCTCTACCTTACTGGACGTTCGTTAAAACCTCAGTTTAAAAGTCTCCTCATCGCTCCTTTTAACTTGCGCGAGCGGTTTCTTGAACTTATTGAGCGAGAGTTGAGCCACCACCAACGAGGACGTCCCGCAGAGATTATTGCGAAGATGAACAGTCTTGAAGATATCGAGATCTGTCATGCGTTACGTCGTGCAGCAAATCACGGGGTAAGTATTAAATTGATCGTCAGAGGACTATGTATTCTTCGTCCGGAAGGAGAGGGAGAAGGGCACCTTCGTATAATCTCCGTAGTGGGGAGGCTCTTAGAGCATTCAAGAATCTTCTATTTTCGAAACGGAGCACAAAATCAATCGGCAGGAGAGTTTTTTATAGGCTCTGCTGACTGGATGACAAGGAATCTCCTGGGGCGAATTGAAATTGTAGCACCGATTGAGGAAGCTACACTCAAGGAAGAGTGTTGGACGATCCTAGAAACGATGTTAGCGGATCATCGACAAAGTTGGGAGATGCGCGCAGATGGAAAGTATATCCAAAAAAAACCACGAAACGCAGAGGATCTTGGTACTCATCTTCTCCTTATGAATGAGGCAAAAGGAAAAGCATATCCTCCCATGCTTCTGAAAGAGTAATGACATGAGCTCCAACTTTTTTCTGTTTGTTCGACACGGGGATGCTGGAAAACGAAGTCAGACAAAATTGTTAGATGAAAGTCGGAGTTTGACAAAAAAAGGCGTTAAGCAGATAGCGTCTCTTTCAGCTTCTCTAAAGGAATGGGAAGTTCCTCTTGAGCTCATTGTGACTAGTCCTCTTGCGCGCGCAAAAGAAACGGCGGAAATTCTCTCCGCTTCGCTTAGGAAACCCGTGGAGATTTTTCCTCTATTGAAGCCAGAAGGAAATTCAAACACCGTTGGCCAAGCGCTTCTCAAAGAGTTTAAGAAAATAAATCTTTGTCTCGTAGGTCATGAGCCTCAACTGAGCCACCTCATCTCGTGGTTCCTTACGAAAAGAGAAGATTCCTTTATTGATCTAAAAAAAGGCGGGGCTGCTCTTCTTGAAAAAAACATTGAAGAGGGGCGAATTGCTCTTCAGTGGTGTCTCTCTCCTCAGCAGATCCTGTAGCGAAGTTATCCTAAAAGAGGAACTAACTGTACGACGAGTTTTCTACGAAAGATCTGCTCAAAGAGTCCCTTTCGTTGCTCGACATGGAGGAGTTGTAAACTCGCTCGTGGAGAGTAGCCAATGGTGAGTTTTACTTTGTCGTTTTGTGTTTTTACCTGTTTTAAAGAGCTTGCTCGGCTTGTTCCTGTTTCTAGAGCAGAGGCTACGCGCAGAAGTGCAAGAATTTTCATAAAGGCGACTTCTTCCTCTCTGTTACGACAAAAAAGGAGATTTTTCACCCCTGTTTTCCAGCCGTTTTGCCGCAAGCAAAGTTGCGCAACAAACTCACGATCGGCAGCGGAGAATCCGGGAAGATCTACATGTTTGACGATGTAATAAGCATGTTCTTCGTGATTTGCGGGATGAATCATTTTGCCAATATTTCGAAAAAGAGCGGCGGCAACGAAATAATCCCTCCACGACGAAGAGAGACGATGGACATTTCTAAATTTATTAAAAAAAAGTTTTGAACTTTCAACCATATGCTCTGCGTACCCTGTTGGTGCTCCAAAGCGACCGAGACTTTGTGAGACATCT
The DNA here is from genome assembly GCA_964505555.1 of uncultured Bdellovibrionales bacterium. Taxonomy (GTDB): domain Bacteria; phylum Bdellovibrionota_C; class UBA2361; order SZUA-149; family CAZDIO01; genus CAZDIO01. The sequence continues at coordinate 4,880 of CAZDIO010000004.1, read as the reverse complement.
TCCAGGCGAAATGCCCGCAAAGGCTTGCTGGTCTTCCTAAAACGGGCATACTCTTCACGACAAAGACCATCCCGAAGAGAAAAATCGGTTACATGAACCTTTGATACTGAGAGAAAGCGCATTATCTCTTCAAGGAGGATCGCTCCGGGGACAATGATGTCTATCCTATTTTGGTCCATTCCTGGAAAAGCACGAAGCTGCTGGGAATTTAAATCCTTCATCTCCTCGATGAGTTTCTTAAGACGGTTTCGAGAGATTATCTCCTTCGGCCATCCATGAGCTTCTTGGAGCTTGGCGAGTGCCCGTATCGTTCCACTTGATCCAATAATTCGTTTTGGTCGAGGTTTTATATTGGCGAGTACGGAGTCTTTTAAAATTTTACTCACTTGCAAGCGCATTGATTCACTGCTGGTTGCTCCTCCCTCTCGCGGAAATTGTTGAGAGAGTCTCGCAGCACCCAGAGGCAAGCTGCACGAAGTCTGAACCTCTTTACCTTCGCAAATACTTACTTCCGTACTTCCACCCCCAATATCAACAAGAGCAAAAGAACCTTTTAGTCCTTTCTCGTTGGCAAGTATTCCACGAGAAATATATTTTGCTTCGGTCTCTCCACTGATGATGGTAAGCTCGATATCGGTTAATTTTTTTATTTGAGCGACAAGTTTTTCTCCATCTTCTGCTTCACGAAGAGCACTTGTGGCGATGGCAACGATCTTTTCAATCTGGAGCTCCGCAGCGGTTTTTATAAAACCACGAAACGCATCAAGGGTGCGTTCAACTGCTTCTCTATTAAGTTTTCCGGTAAGAAAGACCCCTTCGCCGAGACGAACCATCAATTTTTCGCGTCGAAGCCTTTTAATGCCTTTATCATAGTCAAACTCGTACGCATCAAAGCGCACAGAATTTGTCCCGAGATCGATGATTCCTAGTCTCATTCTTGTAACTTAAAGCAAATAGCTGCCATCCTGAAAACTACTATTTTCAGAGCTGTTTCAATGAGATGCATATTCCTTTAAGCGGATACCTCAAAGTAATCTAGAGAGGTGCGCGAATTAGGAAGGAGGATCTTTCTTCGGTGAATTGATATGAAAACAGCGAGAGCGAAGCTCTTTTAGTTGTTTTGCCCTCACGGAATGGCATCAAGTTAAGCCGCAATGTTTTTACTATTAGATAAATTTATTTTACCGCAGAGGACACAGAGGCACAGAGAAAGAAAGATTTTATTGATCTTCTCTGCGGCTCTGTGGTTCTATAAATCTTTCTTTCAGAATCCTTAACTTAATGGCCGTGGGTTCGCCTTCTCTTACTGCTGCAAGGCGGCGGACAAAGTTGTTATTGATTGAAGCACTCCTATTCTTGCTTCTTCGTAACGTGGAACGTTTCTTGTCCAGGAGCTTAGATCTTGGGTTAATCCTTTTACTGAATTGAGAATCGCTCGTTCATATGCGGTGTCGATATTGCGTAACTGCGCCCGTTGGATGAGATCTTCGAGAATAACTATCGAATCGTAATCATCAAGTGCATCACGAAACATCTCTGATCGAATCGAAGGAATGATATTTCCATTAAATGAATTGCACCGTCCTGATTTACAAGGTGGATAAAACAGGGTGACTCCCCCAGCGCCCCATTTATAGCTTACGCTCTCCCACGGATTTGTATATCCAAGTTCTACATCGTAAGCAAAGACGAGCACGTTCCAGTGATACATAAACTCCAGATCGTTTTTCCAGTACTTCCATCCCCAAATTCTTGAATCAATAGTTGGGCGATCGACATGAATATGAGAGTTGCTTGTCCAGAAAGTTCCTAACTTATCTGTTTCATCCATTACGCTTTTAATGGTTGGCATGAGAACACGGAGAGGATTTGGCTGCTCTGGCGGCCACAGATATTCTGGTACGTACTCAATCGGAGCATAGTAATCAATGTTTTTCATGGTGCCGATGAGATTTGTAAAGTTGATGGCATGGTTGTCAAGAAGAGCTACCACAGAGGTTTTTGGACTGACGCTCTTTAGGATGTCGGTAAATGCGTTGTCATAGGGAATAAAAGTACCGTTTCTTGTTGGTGCAAAAGGTTCATCGATGTAGACAAAAGAGTTATCGAGCCAACCTTTTTGCGCCAAGTGGTTTGAGAAACTGTTCCAATAAAGTCTCTGAATTTGTGAGTAACGTGGAAAATCGCTCTGGGCGATGATCTGATCTCCATAGAGGAGCGGAAGATGGAAGTGATAAAACCCCCAAGAACTGGAAAATACTCGGAGAAAGTTCATGTTTCCTGCATCAAAGTATCTCTCTCCTAAACGATCAAAAGAGGTGAAGTCGATATCGATAGTGTTTGCTGCTAAGTTCAATCCGGTTACCGGAAGACTCATCGCGCCAGGATAATTAAAACTGCATGATTCGCAGTCTGGATCATAAAAGGGAGTTGAGTGGTTGATCCGATTTTTACTAAGATAGTCAAGGTAAGCCGCCGCAACCTGCTTTTTTCTTATATTGGAATTAGCCCGGTGGTAATCAAACGGAGTGTATCCATTCACGCCCTCTTCGAATTTGGTATTGAGAACCATCTTAAAATGAGATTGTTTTGGAAGTAAATAATCAAGGACTTTCACATTCAGTGAACGAAGCACGGACTCACCATTGATCGAGATGTTAAAGTCTATATTGTAATTTCCCGGAGTAGCATCGTCTTTGGATCGTACCGTAATCCACCAAAACACAGGCCCCTGGGAGGTAAGAGTAGAGCCGGGAAGATAGGGAATTAAAGGATCGGTGTAGGCCCCTATCGGAGAGATGTCCCCAGCTTTTGAATTGTAATAGGAGTAGGTGACGTTGGCAAAGTCAGTTTTGTATAGTTCAACGGTTAAATCGGAGTTTGGCTCACCATTCTGACTCACTGAATAGTTTAGTGAAACTGATTGATTGGCAGGGCTCTTCAACGCGAGCTGTACAGATTCGGCTTCATTTTGCAGCAGCGTCATATCGCCGGAGATAAAGTTATTGGTAAAGTTATCGATAGTTGCGATGTTTGATGGAATGCGCGTGCCCTTATATATTTTAATGAGGGGAGAGAGAAAGCCCAAAGGATATGGGGAGCTAGAACGGGGGGCGATGACGGCATCAGGAATATTCATAATGTAACCGATGCCGCCGCGTGAATTTGGAAATACTCTGAGCAGCTCCGAAGAGTATGCTGCATTTGCGGTAATGGACTTTCCAAGGGAGGTGCCGATGGCATTGCTTCCCGTAACTTGATGTTCCCCAATGTCGAGCGAGCCCCCAGCTTTCATCGTTTGGGAATTTGGAGCGAAGGGTTTTCCGAGTTGATCGTAGATGGAGGAGGTAAATTGTGTTTGGAGGCTATTTCGATCGAGAACCTTACGCCAGTTTGCTACCCCCATAAAGGTATTAATTGAAGAGATAACCGTGTGAACACTTGTTGCAAAGTTGTCGGTGGCTTGTGAGGCATACGCCCATTCAATGGCTGGAGATCTCTGTGTGAGGTGCCCGTAGTAGAGGCTTTGTGCGAGAAGTTTTTTTGTTCCAGTATTTGCGTCTACACATTTTGCTTCAAAAGTCCCAACGTTGTTTTCTCCAAGAAAGGAATTGATGAAGATATGGTGTTGTGAGCGGGGAGCAAGGGTTTTTATTGCGTCGTAAACCACAAAGCCGGCGGAGTCACGAATGGTGATGTTTGTTTTTACCGAGGAGTCGGTTGGATTTGCAACCTCGCCCCAGTTAAATGCCGCCCCCATGGTCGAGGCAGTGATCGGTCCGGGTTTACAAGAGCCACTTGTGGCGCGAAGTGGGAAAGCAAAATTAAATTGGCCCTCCTTTTGGCTAAAACGGGTAAGAAAAGCTTCATAGGGCTGTACAAGATCTGTGGGAATGATTCGATAAAGACCAACTTTGTGTCCGGAAGGATGACCAAGAGCGTAGTCACGACGTTGGCCAACAAGCAGAGTGACCTGAAAACTTTGGGCTTCATTCACACTGCCATTTTGGTTGTAGACGCGAACCTCTGCAGAGAAAGGAAGGGAGCTGCGGTTTACTAATGAGAGCCAATTAAAAACGGGTTGCAAGTTCCCTGGCTCTGGATTCATCGAATTATAAACCCCGTTTGTTTCACCAGTAAGTGCTGCACGAACGGGAAGTGCGTAGGCGTATTCAACTGCTTTTCCAGAGCCTTGTTTTGCCATGCGATAAATGGCCGTAATGCAAGCAAGTTGAATATCTGCACCGCTTGCACCGCTCATACGAGTGATTACGTAAGTGCCGTAAGCATTTTTTAATTCCGGGTGAGATAAAAGAAGATGGGCAGTTCCTCGGGCGGTGAGATTGAGAGATTTATTTTCAATCACTTCATTTGAATTGCTGAGCACCTTCACGTTTAACGAGATTGGCTTCAAAGAGGCGTTGTTACACTCAAGCACATTGAGGTTTTCATTAAAGCCGTTCCACACCCCCATCGCTGGAAGTAACGAATTTTGTGAATGTGCCGTAGCAGTGCTAAGTAAAGAAATCAGAAGGGGAAGCGAAAATCGCCTCACGCGAAATAATAACCAACACTTTAGAAAGCCCATTCCAACGACCCTAACGTTTTGAAAACATAGATGTAAGTCCCCGCCCTAGGGGTCTTTGCGCCAGGACACCGACGTGAAGCGCACTGTTCTCCTTATTACTATCGCAAGAATCGAGCCAAGTTTTTATAGTGAGAAAATGGCAGGATGTTACTAATTGTTACTAGTGAGTCTCAGATGGTAAAGGGAGGGGGGAGTATTCGGATAATTGGGGTCTGGTGATTGTAAGGCGGTTTAGGAGAGAAAAGACTGAAATAAAAACCGGGCTTTTATTGAGCCTTAGATCTTCACTTAG
>CAZDIO010000003.1:0-7658 GCA_964505555.1 uncultured Bdellovibrionales bacterium | reverse complement strand
TTCGCTCGCAACGACAGGCGCGGGGGATCTGTTGATTTTCTATGTCGTCACGACAGATGAGGCATAGCGTTGTGAGAAGGCGCCTACTTACTTAAGTGTTCGTCGGGCCTTCTCTTAAAGAGCTATTACCGTGCAGCTCTTTTTTGGTAAGAATCTTTTTCGATCTGCACTATTTCGATCTCCTCAACAACAGCGGTTTGATTTCCAGGAAAGATATTTGCAAGGATCGCCCCCACAATTGCGCCAGCAATTGGCCCCCACACATAGGCAAGAGAGAAAGAGCCGATACCAAATGCAACGGCAGGATTTAAAACCCCATTTGATAACGGTGCTGCAAGTGAGATTCCTAACAGAAGTGAGAAGCCAATAACGATTCCGCTTAAATATCCAGGAGCTCTTCCGAGAACAACTGAGGTGATTCCAAAAACAAAAAATGCTGCGCCAATGAACTCACCAAATCCAGTGGTAAAATCATTTGCTACGGTAAGATTTGTAGCGGTCATAAAATAAAAATTCGAAAGTGCTTTTGCTGCAAAGGCTCCTAAAAATTGTGAAGCGATATAGAGTGCTGCTGTTAACAGTCCGATCTTACGCACAGAGAAAAGAGCCAAGGTAACTGCTGGGTTTATATGGGTGCCGGAGATCGGTCCAAGGGTATAGACAAAGAGTCCCAACGTCATCGCTGCGATCATCGGTGTTGCGACGGGAAAAGTTGTGTTGTGAATGGAAACAAGAACAGCAAAGGTCAGTCCAAATGTTCCAATAAACTCTGCAAGAAACGCCTTCTTATTCATAATCAGTCCTCCTTGAGAAAGGTTAAGTAAGAAGAAGGGTATCACAGGAAAGAGATGAAGATAAAGATTTTTGAACACAGAGTTCCACGGGGTTTCACAGAGTAAAAGAAAAAGTAAGAGAAAAAGTAAGAGAAAAAAGGCCAATAATCTTAACTCTGTGTGACTCTGTGTTCATTAAAAAGAGCTCTTCAAGCCGAGCACCTTCATTCTTGGCCACAACGCTTCTGAGCGAGAAAAATTACATCCAAACATATTCTCCTCAGTATGTTGCCCTCCAAAGTGAAATCCCTGTGCTGATTCTACCTGAATTGCAATGCCTTTTTCTAAGCCAGAACAATCTCTAAATTCTTCGTGCCAGTTCTCTAGTGATACGCCCCCGGCGGCAGAATGGACAACGAGAGCGAGTGGCTTTGGGCCGATGTTTCTTAGCTCGTGTAAGACGATCTCTCCAGCCGAGATGATCTCTATACGGGTGTTGTCTGGTGAGGAGAAGATCAACTCTTTTTCAAGCCGGATCTTTCCAAGAACAATTACATAGAGAACGGACTTTTCGGTCTTTATTTCAAGAGGGGTTGTTAAATACAGGTTCCCAGGAATGACGAGATCGGAGGTAAGTGGAGAGTGAACGGTGTTACATGTTTGAGCCGAGATTACCTCCTCATTTTTAGCAGCGCTCGATGGAGTATCTTCCCAGTTGGAGCAGTTATTGTTGCCTGTTTTTTGAAGTGATATCAAGTTTGACCAGTCAGGTTTTATTGGTGAAGAGGGATTGTTTTTTCTCATGGAAAAGAGAAAACCGTTTTGTGCACTTGACCATCCTTGATGTTTAATACTTGAGAGTGCAAACAAAGGGGTTGGTTGAAGCGCAATAGGGGTGATCTCTTTGATATTTAATTCACTCGCTAAGGTAAGCGGCGTTGATGTTTTTTCAAACTCTGACAATAAAGCGGTCGCCGTTTCTTCAGCATCAGATGATGCTTTTACCTGAGAGATAAAAGCCTTCTCCCCGTAAGCTCTCCGCAAAACTCCTTTTCCAAGGGTTAACACCAGAAGTGAGAGGAGAAAGGTGATTACAATAACAACAAGAAGAGAGGAGCCGGTTGAGGAGTGCTGTTTCATGAACAGTATTAAGAAATAAGATGAATAAGTTCTTGCGGGGGCAAGGTGAGGATTGAAAAATCTGTAAGTGAGATAACTTGAAGTTTCTTTTTTGTAGAAAGCGATAAAGAGATTACTTTTCCCAATGATGATGCCTGCTTTTCAGAAACGAGCAGTTTCGAAATTCCAGACACGAGTGGTTGATTCTCAGATGAAAGGTCAGACACCCTTCGCAATGACCCTTCGCGATCAAGGTATAAAGTATAGCAGTCTTCAACAGGGACGAGAGCCGTTACGTATCGCTCTAGTCCAGAAAGAGGAGGTGTATTTTGGGAAAAAAAGCTTAGCTGAGTATTTACTACGTGGGCTTTAGAATCAACGAGGAAAGTACCTTGAAATAAAACTCCATCCACACACAGTGAAGAAGTGCTCTGAAGTTGAAGAACTTTTCCAGAAAGAAGTGCTGTTCCATCTATTCCTATGGCAAGAAAGTGTTTTGTGGATTTTATTTTTGTTTTGGAATGGCTCGGGAGTGTTTTGTTTTGATGACAGAGAAGAAATGTCAGAGGGTTTGTGCTGCTGCGCTCGACGATCTTTAAAAGAAGTTCAGGATGAAGCTCTAGAAATGAGATCGCGTTACTGTTTTCTTCAGGGCGGAGACGCTCAAGACCTAGATGGACAGCGTGATCTGTTTGATTGGTATAGAGGATATGACCAGGAGGATGGATAGTGATGGCAGGAAACCCAAGGAGCGATTGTGAATTATTTATTGATTGTCTAAGCGTGTCTTTAACGACGGCAAACGTGTTTTCGTGCTCCTCCTCTTTTTGATTTGTTTGTAGGGTGTGTGAGGAGAGTTTGAGAGCGGGGAGACTTAAGAGAAAGAGCAAGCTCGAAAGAAAGAGCACTGCAATCAGTTCTATTGCGCTAAATGCTTTGTGGTTTAGGGAAGCCATAGGGTGATCTTTTTGTTGAAGGTGGTTTGAGGTGAGTTTGGGTAGGTGAGTGTGCAGGAATAGTAGTTACTTTGAATCGCTGTGTTGTGCTCTCTACTACACCGAGCAAAGAGGGGGGCGCTTAGGAGAGATGATTCTAGGGAGATAGCTTCGTTATCTCTATTAAGTAAAAGTTTTTCTTTTAAAAGCTCGCGTGCTTGGAGAAGATCGGTGTAGAGGGTTTTTTGTTTTTTTAGTTGGGCGGTGATTCCAAGAAGTTTTTTTTCTTCTGAAATTAGAGCAGAGAGGATAACAAGCAGCAGTGAAAGAGCGAGGGTAAACTCAAGGAGTGAGGAGCCGTGATTGTTGGGGGATGATTGTTTTAGCATTTTATCTGTCTTCCTTACCTTCTCAGTTTCTTTCCAGAGCTTTTATTCTAAAACTTCTACTTCTACTTCTACTTCTACTGAACTTAGACTTGCACTTGCTCTTGCACTAAAAACCGCAACCTCTGTGTTGCACAAAAAAAGTGATTCAAGGCTTCAGATTAGGTTCAAATACGTAGTGCAAGAGCAAGTGCAAGTCTAAGTTCAGTAGAAGTAGAAGTGAAAGTCTAAGAGGAGGTATTGTTTTTATTTACACTCAATTCGTCTCATCCCTCTCAAAGCCTGTATGACCTCACATATCTTATCTTCATACATCACCGTAAACCTCCCCGGTGTTGCATTCCCATTTGGATAAAGGGTCAACGAGGTAAATTCCTTTCCAGGGTTTGCAAAGCGGGCTGTTACAAAAACATTTTTTGAAACATGATAACGTTTTATAAAATGTCTTTCATCTCCTGCGATACCTTCGGCTACTAAACTATGAAGTGCCTGATCATAAGAAACATCGATCTCGGTACGCATCTGTCGCCCCATTTTTGCCATACTCTCAATCTCAGCAAGCATCTCTTTTGTGGTTCTCATTAAGAGATCTGTATTTCCTAAGCCCTGTAAGCTGAGCGCCCCTGCTCCTAACAGTAAGCAGAGAACACCAAGGCAGCAGAGGGTTTCAAGCAGGGTAAATCCCACAAAATTTTCTTTTCTACGAACGCGCATACTGTCATCACGACCCTTTGTTCGGTGATTTTTAAGTTGTTCTTATTGTTTTCGTGTCTTTACGAAAAACGTTTCAGATGAGATTTGTGGAGCTTCGTTATGATCTACCTCAGAGAGCCTCTAGAATCGTTCCGTTTTAGATATAGTTAGCAAGACCTCCCTGTCGTTGCGAGCCGGGAGGCCCGGCCGCCGGGCGAAGGGAAGCAATCTCGAACCCTCATTGGCAATATGAGATTGCTTCGCTTCGCTCGCAACGACAGGGAGGGAATTTCTTGCCACACTTCAAATGGAGCTGTTCTAGCAATTTTTTAAGCAGCTCTTCCTTTCGTCGTGCGGCTTACAGAAAGTTCAAGACCAAAGGGTTTTAGAAAACGATTAAGGGTGTCAATGGTAGGGTTATGTTTTGGGTTAACAGTTCGAAGTACATTCGAGGCGGGCATCCCTATTTTTTTAGCAAACTCTGAAACGCCGTAAGATCGAACAATCTTAGCAAGGACCGCCTGTAATGAAATTCCCTCTTCGAGGGAACTTTGAATGAACTGAGCAGCAAACTTTGTATTCTTCAAATCCTTTGCCAACCCTTGATTCCACTCAACGCTTCGTCGTGCCATAAGATTTCCTGTAGTCTTGCCAATAGGGTTTTAGAAAAAGTTATTGTCAGTTGTGTTGTATTTCTTAAGCACAGGGTGTCGATATTTAATTATCGTATATGATAATATATGCCAAGAAAAATTTATTGTTGATAATACATGGGCAAGAAAAGAGCTTCTTATGAGAAGATGCTATTTAATCCAAGCTAAGAAAAACGGACTTAGTGCTTCTCTTCAACCAATACGATTGAATTGTATTCAAAAAGTTTATCTATGTAGTCTTCTACTTGTGCTTTTGGGGATCTGCCTGTTGGATCCGACAGCTGGAGGTGAGCTTCAGTTATAGTAATACCGTTTCGTATGTCATTGAGAGTAATCGGTTGCAAAGGGGGTGTCGAGGGAGGACGTACTGAGGGTCGAAGTGGGAAGAAGAAACCGTTTGTCTTTTTGGTGATGTCATAGAAAGCCCAGTTTGCATAATAAAAGGGCACATTATTTGGAGGTCGTGCTGCGTCATATGCCGCTGCTATCTCTGATCGTGAAGAACCTTGAGAACCAGAGTATACCCAATCTATTCCTGCCTCTCGTACTTTTCCATCATCCATCAGGTCTCCATTTTCATCAACAATGTTCAGTGAGTTAGGAACGGGTCCGGCGATGGGTCCGGTAACAGGAAAAAATCCAACTGACATAAAATGGATTGCAATGTTTTGTGTTTGATATTTGGGGAGAATGCCATTGATAATTCCATTGTAAAGTGAATCATAAAAGTATGTTCCGTTGTTTGAGCAACCTGCGGGAGAAACGCAGTTTGTAAGGCCGTCAGAGATTATCAGTACGAAGTTATTTGCTCCTTGCGAGCCAGGCGCCTCATTAAGTAAGCGAAGCGCGTCTGTAAGGACACCAGGAATATCCGTTTCATGTGTTGTTGCGTTAGCACCAAATCCTCTTACACGAGGAAACGCTGGATATTGTGAGAAGTTTTTTGGATATGGAGAAAACCGGGAAGGATCATGTCGTGGATCCGTCAGGATGTTTACCGCATCTTGAAGATCTTTAAACATAGGAACGTTTTGAGAATCTGGTTTCAGAAGTGGAAATGTTCTGTTATGTATTTCCGCGCTATCTTCATCAAAAAAAATAGCACCGATCATGTCCCCGTTAATTCGTCTACTTTCGAATCTTGTACTCGCATAATACAGAGCAGAAAGCACCGTGGCCAAAGGCTCCGGACCAGCAGAATAGGTGGGATCTGTTTCCGTAGTTCCCAGTTGTTGGTAGCCGTCAACGAGATAGTATTCATATGTTGGGGGGCCGTCGGCAATCCCATCAAGATCTATATCATCAACAAAGGGAACTTTAAGACATCTGTAATCCTCTTTAAAATGTTTTGTTGGATCCAGATCGTCTCTGGTTTTTTTAAGGATAGGAATACCACTTTCCCCATACCATTTCTGTCTATGTAATGCAGGTGCTGAATGCACAAGATTGTAACGACAATTGGTACAAACACCTGGATCGTCATCCAGTGATCCCGTGCAAGAACACAAATAGGTAATTCCTGTGAGGCTGTCATACACTGTTCCACCTTCAGGACATGCAACAGAATCGTCTTCATAGCCATCGCCATCTGCATCGTAAAGCAAATCAGAATCAAATTTAAATGCAAATTGATCGTGTACAGGAGCGCCGTTAAAGTATTTTCGGTGTGTTCCCCACTGCATCGAGGTAGAGAGATCTACCAAGAAGAGTCCGTGAAGTGGAATATTCTGAGCTGTCGCCTGAGCGGTGCTGGTAAATCCTCTGTATCCGAGCACTTTTGAAAAAAGTGCTGGAATGGGGCTGCTATTGGTGATTGTAAAGGTTACTCGAATTGCTTGGCCAAATTCACCATTTCCACTTAACGTAGGATCTCCAGCTTCGAAACAGGAGCTTCCCGGAAGTCCGCAGTGGCAACCTTTTGGAGGATTGAGAGGATCGGGTTGGCAATCTTCCCACCATTTTCCAAACTGAACCTCGCCATCTTCATTAACAGCGCCGCCAGCAAGACCAATTTGATCGGAAAGTTCAGAGCCCTGATGAGAGATGGTGACATTTTTTTTAGTAACTTCTCGAATCTTCTGAAGGGCAAAGCTTACAGCTGTTGGACCGTAAGTGGTGGGATCTTCAGGACGATATTCACTAAGAAAGGTATGGAGCCCAGCAATTGCAGCCCCTTCAGCAAGACGCTCATGTTGCTCGTGAGAAGATCCAACAAAACTAAAATCAATTACTAAAGCCATCAGGCCAAGAAGTGCGAAACATAGTAGTGCTGTTAGAATTAAGACGGCTCCTTTATCGGTAGATCGTGTTTTGCAGTATTGTAAGTTTTGTTTCATATCTTAATGGTTTTTTATTCTCCGCAACTATAGCAGCATCCCTGACTCCAGATACCACCTTCTTCTTGACACATTAAAGGTGAGGTTGGACATCCAGGTGGACAAGGTGCAGTGGTCGATGTTCGTGACGTTGAGGTCGAAGTTCTCGTTGTTGAAGTGGTAGTTGATGTTGACGTTGAAGTTGAAGTTTTAGAGGTCGAGGTTGATGTAGTGGTGGAGGTTGAGGTTCTTGAAGTTGAAGTTGAAGTTCGAGATGTCGATGTAGAAGTTCTTGTTGTTGACGTTTGAGTTGTGGATGTTGTGGTCATCGTTGTTGATGTTGAGGTGCGACTCGTTGATGTTGAAGTCTGTGTAGTCGAAGTTGAAGTTCTTGTTGTCGAGGTCGAGGTAGGAGGAGTTGTTGTAGATGTGCTTGTTGTTGACGTTGAGGTCGATGTTCGGCTTGTGGAGGTCGAAGTAGATGTCGATGTAGAAGTTCGGCTGGTAGAGGTTGAAGTAGTTTGAGTTGTTGAAGTTGATGTGCTTGTCGATGTTGAAGTTGTTGTAGATGTTCTTGTTGTCGAGGTCGAGGTCGAGGTCGAGGTCGAGGTCGAGGTCGAGGTCGAGGTCGAGGTCGAGGTCGAGGTCGAGGTTGAGGTTGAAGTCGAAGTCGAAGTAGAAGTAGAAGTAGAAGTAGAAGTCGATGTAGAAGTCGATGTTGATGTAGATGTAGATGTTGTTGTAGATGTAGATGTAGATGTAGATGTAGATGTAGAAGAAGTAG
>CAZDIO010000002.1:0-20405 GCA_964505555.1 uncultured Bdellovibrionales bacterium | reverse complement strand
CCGCTCGCTCGGTCGGCGGCCGCGGGCCCCCCCCCCCCCCACCCCCAGCGGGGGGGGTATAAGGTACATGTTGTCGGAGTTTATGTATGCTCAATGACTTAACACAGCTAGGACTCTCCGCTGATGAAGCGAAGGTCTATCTTGCTCTTCTTGAGCTTGGAGGTGGATATGTCAGCCAGGTTGCTAAAAAAGCCGGCAAGCACCGTGCGACCTGTTACTACACTTTGAGTAATCTCGTTGAGAAGGGGTTTGCAACTAAATTAGAAAAAGGGTCCTATCAACACTTTACCCCACAACCACCACAGACGATCATCTCTCATGCAAAACGTCGATTTGAAGTCGCTCAAGCCCTTGTTCCACAACTTCTCTCTATTCAAAACACCCTCGCAAAAAAACCAAAGATAACTTTCTACGAGGGAAGGTTGGGGGTAGAAAGTATCTTTGAAGATATGCTCAGTGCGGAAACATCGGTTGTTGGCTTTACTAATCTTTCTTTAGTTCTTGAAACATTTCCAGATTACTTTAAACGCTATACCCGAGAAAAAATTAAAAAGGGGATTAAAACCCGCTACCTCTCGCCACTTTCGAAAAACACTTCTCGTCAACTTAAATCACTTCTTGGAAATAACCTCGAGCGTGATTACTTTGAGGTTTTATTTATCAATCCTACTGCTTTTCCTTTTGAAAATGAGGTCGTCGCCTATGGCTCAAAGGTTGCTATAATGTCTCTCTCTCCACGAGAATCCATGGCAGTGCTCATTGAAAGTCAAAGCTATGCTCAAACAACTCGAGCAATATTTGATCTCTCATGGCTCGGAGCAACGAGCTTCATCGCAAGCTGAATTTTAATGGGCGGAGCAATTACTTCTCGATTTCTTCGATCTTTTTTTCAAGTGGTGAAAGTGCGATGGTGTCTCCCGCTGCGCGATCTTTTACCTTTTGGCGAAGATCGACCAGGAGTCCTGAAAATTTCTTTTTACGAACGATCCCCGCAAACTCACTGCGGTAGTTCGTAACAAGTCCAACATTTTCGATAATGACATCATAAATCTGCCAGTTTCCATTGTTGTCACGAAGCCGATAGTCAAGCTTTACCTCTTCCCCATCTTCATGAACAGTCACGGTACGCACCACCGCTTTGTTCCCTTTAACAATATCACCAACATAGTTCACGGTTCGACTTTCCACTTTTTTTATCTTCTCAATGTAAGTTCGAGACAACATACTCGTAAAGAGATCTATAAACTCTTGCTGCTCTGCGGGGCTTCCTTCCTCCCAATTTTTTCCGATACAGCGACGAGACATCTCCGTAAAATCAAAAACGGGAAAGATCACTTTTTCAAGTTTCTTATTCAGTTCTACTTCAGGAATCTTCCCTTGATCCTGGCGCACAACTTTGCGAATCTCTTCGATAGTGGATTTCACAGCACTCGCAGCCGGAGAAAGAGGCTGCTCGGCAATTGCAAAGGAAGAAAGACACAACACACTAAGACAGGTTAAAACAATAAGGGTTCTTTTATCGAAGAGAAACGACCTCACAGAAAAGAAGTTTGATAAACAGATTTTCGTTGCTTCATCGCTCTGTATTACAAAATTTCTGCTCTCTCTCTCCATGCTTCCCCTATTCAAGTCGGTGAATAATTTTTCCTATAATATCTTCAAAATCTACAGCAGATTCTGTTTCTGCAATCTCTCCACCGGGTGGAATTTTCTCATCTGAGCCCCCGGGAACAATCTTGATATATTTATCGCCGATAATCCCCTTCGTCCGAATGATTGCGATATCATCATCGCGAAGATTGGTGCCGTTCTTAATTTGTAACGTAACTTTGGCCATGGTTGATTTTAAGTCGATCTCTTTCACCTCACCGATCTGCACCCCAGCAATCTCCACCGGTGCCCCAAGCTGTAATCCCGAAACATCATTAAATTCTGCTAAAAGATCATAAAAATTCGTTTGCAAGAGACGCATTCCGGCAATATTTATCGCCAAATACCCAAAGGCGGCGACTCCAATAATTGTAAAGATCCCCACCCAAAACTCTACGGTAAACGTTCGCTTCGGAATTTCAACGGAGATACTTTCCTGTTTTTTTTCCACTACTGCCATGTCTATCCTTATTCTCTTTATTCTCAACTCATCTGAATTGGTCCATCAACATTCCCATCAATAAACTGCCTAACGATCGGTTGTTGTGTAGAGAGAAACTCCTCGATGTTTCCCTCCAGTTGAACCTTTCCGTTATACAGCATCGCCACACGATCGCACACCTGAAAAACCTCGGGTATCTCATGACTAATAACAACGCCAGTAAATTGCGAGAGCTTTTGTGTTTCGGCAATGAGCTCGTATATTTCCTGCCCAACTTCCGGGTCAAGTCCGGTATTGGGTTCATCAAAGAGCAAGATTTCGGGGTTCGTTACCAATGCTCTAGCGATTCCAACTCGCTTTCTCATGCCGATAGAAACCTCACCAGGTAACTTCTTTTCACTCCCAGCAAGCCCAACCTCACCAAGACGTTGAATGACCCGACGATTAATCTCATGCTCCGCTAATTTCAGGCGGTGTCGTAATGGGAACGCTACGTTTTCGAAAAGTGTCATCGAATCAAATAACGCTGCTGCCTGAAAGAGAATTCCCATTCGTTCGCAGATCTTCCGTCGTTCTTCTTCGGAGGAATGTGGTGTAAGGACATCCTTACCAATAGTAATCTCCCCTGCATCAGCTCTTAATAATCCAGTAATTATTTTAATCAGCACACTCTTTCCAGTGCCACTCGGTCCAACTACTGCTGTTGTTTTTCCCTCTGCAATCTCTAAATCAAGATCGTTCAGTACGACCTGTGTTCCGAAACTTTTCTTTAGGCTTTTGATTCGAATCACATGAATACCTGAGTTAGAATCGACGTCAGGAAGTAATCAAGTACGAGAATAACTACGGAGGCGGTAACAACAGCGCTTGTCGTGGCACGGTTAACTCCGACAGCACCAAACCCGCATGTCCACCCTTTATAACAAGCGATCCATGAAACGCCTAATCCAAATACGATCGATTTTACAAGACCAGAGAGCACATCGACATCTCGAACTGAACTTGTCATTTGTGTGATGAAAGTTCCCGAAGAGAGATCAAGAGTAGCAACGCTCACAACATATCCACCACCAATCCCCACCACATTAAACATCGCTGTCAGTAAGGGTACCGAAATTACTCCTGCAATTATTCGTGGCACCATCAAATAGCGAAGCGGATCGACCGCCATTGAACGCAAGGCATCAACCTGTTCACTGATCTTCATAATTCCAAGCTCAGCCGTCATTGCTGAACCAGCACGACCATTCACCATCAGTGCCGTAAGCACTGGCCCAAGCTCTCGAATAAGACTCAGTGCTACCGCAGAACCGGTAAAGGCTGTCGCTCCAAACTTTGAAAGGGTATATTCGCCTTGAACCGCAAGCACTGCTCCGGTAAATAACCCTACCAGTGAAACAACTGATATCGATTGCACTCCGATCACATACATCTGTTGAAAAATAAGCCCAATTCGATAGGGAGGAGTAAATGCTCGATAAAATACTTTAAAAAGAAAAGTCCACGCTTCTCCCCAAGAAGAAACTCTCTCAATCACCTCACTGCCAATACGCTTTGTGACCACTACGGCACTATCCACATTCACTCCACAAAATCTTTGCCAACAAAATATAACTCTTTTGAGGTCTTCCTTGTTGCATCAAGATACACCCGCAAGAACTGAGAGAATCGTTTTCGGTATTTTTTAAAAAGCTCTCCCTCTTCTTCTCCAGGAAAAATCTTTGCAACAAGAAAGCCGCCTTTACTAAGGAGCTTTGTTCCAAGCTCAAGTGCTATCTCTACCAACTCAGCAGAGCGCACCGCATCTCGAAAACTCACTCCAGAAATATTTGGACTCATGTCCGAGATCACCCCTCCGACGAGACCACCACTGAGTTCAACAATACGCGCTCTTACTGACTCATCCTGGATATCACCCTGAATGAATTCAACTCGGGCGGCGCTCCCCCCCACCTCTTCCGGACTCAAAGGAAGAAGTGGTTCGAGATCTACTCCAATAACTAAACCTTGGGCACCTACTTTTGAAGCTGCCACCTGAGCCCATCCCCCAGGTGAACAACCGAGATCGATAACTTTAATACCACGCTTAAACAAACGGTGTTTCTTATCAAGTTCTTCTAACTTAAAGGATGCGCGTGACCTGTACCCTTTCTTCTTTGCTTCTCGGTAGAGGTGATCTTTTCGTTGATACGAGCCAGACATATTAATTTGGAGGCACCAATAGAAATTTCATTGACAACGTTCTATTTTATTTCTATACAACAGTTATCGAAGTTGTTTCGAGGTTTTTTTGATTCCCTGCTGTAAATCAGATTCAAACAACCTCAATAGCTTTAGCATGAGTTGAAAATGCACCAAAGGAAACGTTAGCAACCAAAGACGATCTTGGGAGGAAAAGATGGAAATAACTTCAATACCAGCATTTGATCTGATTAGTATCATCGAAACTGGCGTGCTTCTGCTTACCGCACTCTATATTGGTAAACTCCTCTTTCTTGATGGCGGCTTTCTCGAGCGGCACCTCTGCGCAGAGAATTCCAAGTTCAAACAATCAATTCAACTCCTCTTTGAAGTGGGAGCATTTATCTCCATGCCAAAATCAAGTCTTCAACATCAGCGTGTCCTCCGGTAGGCTTTCATCAAGCAGCTGAGTGAGATATGAAGAGTTGGTGTCAAACAATCTATACCTAGACGATCTCGATCCTCAACAACGAATTGCTGTCGAACACGGCGAGGGACCCCTCTTAGTTTTTGCCGGTGCAGGGAGTGGTAAGACAAGGGTTTTGACCCGACGAATAGCAAAACTCATTCTCGAACACGGCGTTCACCCAGCTCGAATACTTGCCGTAACATTTACAAATAAAGCTGCGGAGGAGATGAAGAGCAGGGTATTACGATTACTCGCTGATACACCGAGCATCCTCCCCGCACACCTTCAAAACGTTGGTCCGCTCTGGGTCGCTACATTCCACTCTATCTGTACGAGAATTCTTCGCGCACACGCACCAGCGCTTGACTACTCCCATAATTTCGTCATTTACGACTCTTCTGACTCACTCTCGGCAATGAAACGAGTGTATAAAAAAGTTGGGGTTGATCCGAAGATCATCGACCCTAAAATGGTGCTTTCTCGAATTGATCGCGCAAAGAACGATTACAAGTTCCCAGAGGATCTCCGCCGAGAGCTCAGCATCTCCCCTCTCATGGCAGAATCTATCTCCGAACTCTATATCGCTTACCAAGAGGAGCTTAAATCCTCACAAGCGATGGACTTCGGTGATCTCCTCTGTAACGTAATCACACTCTTTAAATTAGAAAAAGAGATCCTCGGTCAATATCAAGAACAATTTCTTCACTTCTTAGTCGATGAGTATCAAGACACAAATCGTGTGCAATATCTGTTTGTGCAGATGCTCACTGAAAAAAACAAAAATCTCTGTGTTGTTGGAGATGATGACCAGTCAATTTATGCTTTTCGCGGCGCAACGATAAAAAATATTCTCACTTTCCAGAAGGACTATCCCAATGCCCAGGTAGTCACTCTTGCCCATAATTACCGCTCAACAAAAAACATCCTTCGTGCCGCAAGTGCCGTAATTTCAAAAAACAAGAATCGTCAGAAAAAAGAGCTTAAAACCAATAACCCAACAGGTGAACCGATCGTTGCTTATCGTGGTTACGATGAGATTGAAGAGGCACATTTTGTGGTCCAAACGATTCTCACTTTTTTACGAAAGAATACCTCACCATCTCAAATCGCCATATTTTACAGAACAAATGCCCAATCTCGGGTGATCGAAGAATACCTTGTAGAAAACAATATTCCCTACGAGATCTACGGGAGTCATAAATTTTACGAACGAAAAGAAATTAAGGATATTCTCGCCTACTATCGATTGCTTCTTAACCCGTGTGACAATGAATCACTCCTCCGGATCATTAATACCCCGGTACGTGGACTTGGCCCAAAGGCCATTAGTGGACTCGTTGCTTATGCAGGAGAAAAGAAACTCTCCCTCTTTGAATCGATAAAAGTTGCCCTCGCAGAGAATGCCCCTTTCTTATCGACAGCATACAAATCGAAATTTGCAAGCTTTGTTCAACTCATCGAATCTCTTCAAGCTAAAGGAAGAGCGGTCATGGTATTGTTAGAAGATAAAGATCTCTTTATAGAAGCAAAAATTACAGCAATGACGAGCTTCATTGAGCAGATCGGTGTTGACTCCCGATATATTCCACTCCTTCAGGCAGAAGACACTTCGGAAGCAGAAGGAAGGATTGAAAACATTTATGAACTCTGTTCTGTGGGAGCTGAATTTGTGCGCCGTTCCGTAGGTGAAGATCTTATTCCGAGCCTTCGTGACTTTCTTGATCGAGTAAGTCTTACCTCTGCCCTCGATCGCGAGGGAGAAATCAGTGCAGAGAAACGTATGCAAGGAACGATCTCACTAATGACACTTCATCTTGCAAAGGGATTAGAATTTGAAATCGTATTTCTTGTGGGCCTTGAAGAAGGGCTTCTCCCCCACGTCCGGTCGTTAACCGATGCCTCAGAAACAGAGGAAGAGCGGCGTCTCTGCTATGTAGGGATGACGCGGGCAAAGAGCCGACTCTATCTTACGCGAGTAACTTCACGTCAACATTATGGTCCAGGAAGTTGGTACACGGGAAGACCTTCTCGCTTCATCAACGACATCCCTCCAAGCATCGTCGACGACCGCCGCACCGGATTCTTTGAGGTAGACGCTTACTCTTCAGCTGGTTAGCTGTTATTATTATCCTGTCTTGACTGATTTTAAGAAAAGATTATTGAACACAGAGTTTCACAAGGTTTCACAGAGGGAAGAAAAAAACCGATAATTTTTAACTCTGTGAGACTCTGTGAAACTCTGTGTTTATAATAAAGAGCCTGCCGACATAGGCTGACTGGCATCAATCAACCCTGTCCCAACTCTTCAGAGATCAGTTCTTGAATTCGAGGTTTCTGGACGGTGATGAGCTCATACATGTAATCAATCTCATCGGGGCGCATGTTTGCGGTGTAGACGGTTACACTGAGCACAAGATCATAATTAACGAGGCTGAGCTTTGCTCCGATCAAGGTATCAGCAAGACTGAGCGCCGCGGTAAGGATATGATGTGAATCCTTAATCGAAACAGGATAAACATTTACACCCATGTAGAGTGTGGTTTCAGCATGGCGATTGAGCCCCTCCAGGGTAACCTCAAGCTCCTCCTCTTCATTTAAAGGAATAGACCAACTTGCAAGCTCACCTGTTCGTTGTTGAAGACACTCATCAGGATCAAACCCTCGACGGACCATGAACTCCTCAACGAGACGAGCGGGATCCTTCCCTCCGGTAATTCTTCGGATTCTAGCCGGACCGATTTTCTTTATTTTTCCCATACTCTTGTTATGCTCAAAACCCTTTTATATTGATGCTTAAATATTAAAAGGGGAGCTTGTGTTTTGTTCCTCCTCACATTTTATCCTTTTTAACACAGAGTTTCTCATCGTCACACCGAGTAAATACTCTCTCGTCTCTCGGGTTCTTAAAAAAAGATTAATTAAATTACGGCATCTGTTTCTCAATAAAATTGACTACCTCGCGCCCCCAATCAAAACTAAAGTGCCTTGCTCGCTCATGAGAGAGTTCTCGAATTCTATTGAGCTCTCCTTTTTTTGTAGTAATGGTCTCCAACCGTCGCGAAAGTTCCCCAACGTGCGCGGCATTAAAGAGAAGATCATCATAATGGAGAACCTCGCGCATCTCCGGAGTATCTGCAGCAATAACTGCTGCTCCAGCACCGAGAGCTTCCAACATCGAGTTTGACATTCCCTCATGACGAGATGTCATCACGAAAAGATCGCATCCACTAACGATCTCCAGCGGATTTTCTACCCAACCCGGAAGCACTACCTGTGTTCCCAATCCATACCCATTAATCACTGACAAGATGCGCGCTCTTTCTGGACCATCTCCACAGATAATGAGCGAGAGCTTCTCCCCACCATGTGCTCCAATCGCTCGAACAAGATGTTCCACATTTTTTCGAATATTTAGCTCCCCAGAAGTACAGAGAATTATATTCTTTTCTGAGAGGCGGTGACTTGCAGCTACCCCCCTTTTTCTTACGGGAAACTGCTCAATCCAGTTATGCCACACTACTCGATCAACCTTCCCTTCGTTTCCACCACTGATCTCACTCGGATAAATTACAGAATTGGGTAGTGTAATTAATCGTTTCGTAAGTGAGGGAAATTTTGAGCAGATCTCTTCTTGCATGGTTGTCGTCACTGAAACGATAGCCTGAGAAAAATGAAGGCCAAGAACATCAATACCATAACTAAACATCCGTCTGATAAACGAAGGAACGATGATCTGATTTACTCTCCATGGAACTGAACGAAGAAAAAGAAGGAGTGGAATTCTTGAGAATAATGCGGCAAGCTTCGAGAGCACTGCGTAGTATGTATCAAACACAGCGATTGCCGAGACGCGCTCAGTAAGAGAAATTTTTAAAAGTGCAAACGGCGCAACTACCGAAAAACAAAACCAGAACCACGCGCCTTTACTTTTTCTCACTGGGAGTCGAAGAATGTGAGCAACAAGGTGTTTATGCGAAGCCACCTTTAGTGGCTCCATGGCAAGATAATGAACCTCAAAACCAGCATCAAGGAGCGCCTCGATCATCATGTAGAGTCGCTTACAGTGGCCACCACGACGATGTTTATAGAAAACTGTTAAAATTTTTCTGGGTTGAGACATTTTAATAGTAGCGTTCTGGGTAAATCGCGAAGAAAATGGCTATGAAAGTTTTAATCACTACCCTTTAGAATAACCGAGGATCGAATAGGTTGTCCTTTGTTGCAAGAAAAGTATTCACTTGATCACCACAATGAAGTTAAGGAAGTTCTAGAGGAATTAATTGCTATGAAAAAATTTCAGACCAATCTATAAAACAGAGAATCTAACCCCATATGACAATTTTAATGCTTTTCATATTTGGACTATTAATTGGTAGTTTTTTAAACGTTTGCATCTGGCGTGTTCCACGAAAACTCTCGGTGACAAAGCCGATGCGATCTTTTTGTCCAAACTGTTCCACCACCCTTACCTGGTGGGAAAACATCCCTCTTCTCTCCTGGCTGTTTCTCTGTGCAAAATGTCATCAATGCAAGAAACAGATCTCGTGGCGCTATCCGCTGGTAGAGGTTCTTTCAGGAATTGCTATTCTTGCTGCCTACCAACGTTATGGTCTGAGTATTTCTGGACTCATCATTTATGCCCTTACGGTTACCCTGATCGTAATTAGCTTTATTGATCTCGATTTTAAGATCATTCCAAATGTTATTAGTTTCCCTGGAATGACCTTTGGGTTGCTCCTTGGAATAATTGCCGAACTTCGACCAGGGTTATTTCACCCGGTGCTCACACAAGGGGCTGCTGATTCACTAATAGGATTTCTCCTCGGTGGCGGTTTTTTTTGGATCATCGGAGAGATCTATTACCGTGTTGCAAAACGTGAAGGTCTTGGGGGTGGAGATATTAAGTTGATGGCGATGACCGGAGCAATTCTTGGTTGGAGGTCTGTCCCCCCAACAATCTTTGTAGGTTCAACACTCGGCGCTGTGGTCGGGATACTCTGGATGCTGATTAAGGGTGGAAACCGACAGATGGAGATTCCGTTTGGGCCCTGGCTTTCAATTGGGGTTCTTTTTTATATGTATGGCGATCTGCCCTTCTTTCGATTTTTTTAAAGTATGCAAGGAAGTGTGCTCATTATCGATGACGAGAAGGGGATTATCTCCTCGCTTCTTCCCGTGATCGAACGCGCCGGATTTAAAGTAGAAGGAGTGTCAAGTGGCAAACAAGCGTTGACTCTTATTGAGGAGAGCAGCTTCGATGCTATTTTGCTTGATCTACAAATGCCGGGAATGGACGGCCTTACCCTCCTCAAAGAACTCAAAGTCAATGCTCCAAAAGCGGTCATCATTATGATGACCGCTTTTGGAAATTCGGATCTCGCAGTAAAAGCAGTTCAACTTGGTGCCCACGATTATATTGCAAAGCCATTTGCTGCTGAAGAAATTATTCTTACACTCCGAAAAGCGTTGGAACGTGAGAACTTACGGCGCGAGAACGAACAACTCAAAGCTCAGATCTCAAAACGATATAGCTTTTCAAATATCGTTGCTCAGAGCGAATCAATGGCAGAAATTTTTGAGATGATCAAAAAGATCGCCGACTATAAAACTACGGTGATGATTTATGGTGAGTCTGGAACGGGAAAAGAATTGATTGCTCAAGCAATTCACTACAATTCAAATCGCAGAAATAAGCGTTTTGTCGCGATTAACTGCGGAGCGGTACCAGAAAACCTCCTCGAATCTGAATTCTTTGGCCATAAACGGGGCTCTTTTACCGACGCCACTCGGGATAAGAAGGGACTTTTTCAGGAGGCTGACGGTGGAACTATTCTTCTTGATGAAGTTGGAGATCTTCCTCTCCATCTTCAAGTAAAACTCCTCCGAGTGCTTCAAGAGGGGGAGATTCGTCCCGTTGGTGATGAACAGCTTATCCCTATTGATGTGCGGGTGATCGCCGCTACGTTGAGAGATCTCGAGCAAGAGGTGATCGATGGAAAATTTCGAGATGATCTCTTCTATCGGCTTAACGTAGTAACCATTCGCATTCCACCGCTCCGAGAGCGTAAGGAAGACATTCCGCTTCTCGTTGATTTTTTCATGAAAAAAAATCAAGAAAAGCTCGGGCTCACTGTTCATGAGGTATCAAAAGACGCAATGAACGCACTTCTTGATCACGAATGGCCAGGAAATGTGCGTGAACTTGAAAACTGCATTGAACGGGCGATGATTCTCACAGAAGAAGAGAAAATTACAGTTCAAAGCCTTCCCAAAACAATCAAAGGAGGAGCTGCTACTGTAAGCCCCTTTGTGACGATCGCAGTGGATGACCTCTCTATAAAAACTCACACGAAAGCCCTTGAGAAATATCTTATTGCAAAAGCCCTGGAAAAAACACGTGGGAATCGAACCCATGCAGCTCGATTACTCGAGATTAGTCATCGCACATTGCTTTATAAGCTAAAAGATTACAATATGAGTGACGATGAGGAAATTCTTGTGGAGGAAGAACAAAACCCACCATGATCAGTCTGAGAAAACTGTTCGGCTTGATAATTATCGTTGTCCTTTTATTTCCTCAACACAGTAAGTCTCAGCCGATTTATAAGCGAAACGATCCCTCCGGAAAGCCCGTCTATTCTTCAACTCCTTCTAATTCCAAAGATCAACCAGCGACCCTCCCTTCTATTGAAAAGGAAAATCTCGGTGAAAAGATCGCCCGGCTCAAGTTACAAACTCCACCGAGCTGTTTTTCTCATGGCGGAGTGGATTGCGCGCAGGGAACAGACCAAGATGGAAGTGTAATCTGTCTTGATGGCTTTCGTGACTCCCTTTTATTATTTCATTCAAACTGCACCCTTTCTCGGCTCACAACCTCGGGCGTAGTGCTCCTTAACAAGGAAGGAAAGCCGCTTGAAAGGAAAGAGAGCGCAAAAGCTAAAACTCTTCAATTATCATTACGAAATAGCACCGGGGTGCGCGCCGAGGGGGTAAAAGTTGTTTTTGTGCTCCCTGATTTTAGAAAAATCACAACTTTTGGTCCCTCTGAGGTTGAACCATATGGAATTGCAGAGTATATTTTCCACCTAGATGAGCTCTCTGGACGCACCGCTCCTCGTTTGAGCGATCGAGTTCAGTATAAAGTAACATGCGAAAACTGCAGCGCAGTAACAAAACAGTAGTAAAGATTCACTAACAAGGAAGTAACCATGTCAGAAGGCATATTAGATCGATTTCGAAAGATCCTTTTAAGTGAGGCAGAAGCGATTAGCTCCCTCCCGCTCAATGCCTCCGTTGAAAAAGCAGTGAACACACTTCTTAGTTGTCGCGGCAAAGTTTTTACCACCGGGATTGGAAAAGCCGGGTACGTTGCTAAGCAAGCGGCATCAACTCTCTCCACTACTGGGACCCCTGCGGTGTATCTTCACCCTGGAGATGCTCCTCATGGAGATGTAGGTGCGCTCGCTCCTGGAGATGTATTACTGACATTTTCAAATAGTGGAAAAACACGAGAGGTAATTGAAACGGTTCATTTCTGTAAACACCTTGGTGTTGAAACTGTAATTACGATCACTGCCCACACCGATTCTCCACTTGCCTTAGAGAGTGATATCGTTCTTGAGCTTGGACAGATTACAGAACCCTGCCCGTTGCAACTTACTCCAAGCGCCAGTACCGCAGCGATGATCGCACTGGCTGATGCTCTTGCGCTGACCGTTATGGAAGAACGCGGATTTACAAAAAAAGATTTTGCATCCCGCCATCACGGAGGATATCTCGGAAAAAAATCACGGGAAGAATAGTTCTTGTATGTAAAAACTTATACATCTTAGAGCCTCACTTCAATTCCGACTCAGAAACGAACGATCCCTCCTGTCGTTGCGAGCGCAGCGAAGCAACGACAGGAGTTTTCATTTAGTTAGAGGCTCTGAGAGAGAAAGTTACCTGAGAATTGCCTCTGTAAGTCATCACTAAAATTGATCTTGACTTAAAGGCGATAAAAGAGTAGTCGTAAATTATGATTTGTAACGTATTCTTTTTCTTTACTAACACCTTCTCCGGCTTGCCGGCGGCGAGTTAGTCAGTAAAGACCTCGCCCTGGCAACCAGAGAAGGTTGGCAGGGTAGAGAAAAAACCTCCCCCCTTCCAATCTTCAAAAAATCCCAGGGCTTATAAGAATATGTAAGAGAAAAACTCGTTTGCACTGTGATGCATATGAATTATTTACTTACCAGGCCAATTTTCTTCCTTCTTCGGAAAGAAGTGTCCGCTATTTATTCTCACCTCGATTGCGTGTGCTCACTGAGCATCAATAATTTCATCCATGGAGTAATCACGTTTGGTGTTTTTACTGCCGTTTTCTTTTTTACATTTACTACCCCATGGGTGCCCGGAACTCCGTAGAGGAGTTGGAAAAAAGCCCGGGCATCCATGGAGGTTGCCCGGACTTTTAAAAGTCTTTGCACCTTCTAATCAGTTCAGGATGTCAGGGCTTTTGGCCTAAGTGCCAAAAGGGTCTTTGACATTTCGAAACTGAGTAGATGGCTAGGAGCATCTCGTTATTTTTTGCTTCAAGGAGAAGTAAAAAAACACGGAGATGCTCCCCCAATAAGGAATTACGATCGCGATGCGTTGAGGTTTTTCTTGTAGTCTACTACCAACTAAGGAGGTTTTATTATGCAAACACCATTCGGTATCTCTCAGAAATATGCCCGAGAATATACAGAAGACCAAATAACAAGAGTTCGGGAACGTTATCTTCGTTTAGGGTTTAACCTACCAGATGTGGTGTATGAAGCGCTCCCAATTGGTTTGGGCACCTCTCCACTCACATCAGCTCTTCACGTTATGAGACGGCAGGGAATACGGTACCTAGGAGAGTTGACTCAACTTTCCCCTAGTGTTGCAGGGTACTTCTTAGGAGGAGATCGAAAAAGTATCGGTGGAATCCGTCAGATGTTGATCGATCGGGGATTGCGTTTGGGAATGAGCTTTAATGAGTTGAACTCACTGAAAGCTTCTCCACAACCCTCCACCACAGAGCAGTAGAATAACTGTAAAATAATTCTGGTCGGACTCAGGAAACAACCACAATTTTTTGTCTTGTAAGGGTTTGATGTGGCCCCACTGTGGGCGCCACTTACCGTTTCCAACGTAAAGGAGTGAATCAAATGTTTAAGACAACTGCTAGCGAACCTGGTTTTAGTGGAACTGCATTTACCTTGAGCGCTGCTGCAAGTAGCTCTCTGGGTTCCTCTCAGGCGAAGGGAAGATCCTCTGCCCTGCGTCACATTATCGAAGAACGTCGCTGCATGTTAAATGGGCGGCTTTCATTGAAGATGTGGGGCACCGAAGAGCAAGATGCGCTCAATGCATCTCTCTCGGCGGAAATTCGAAAACTTGAATGTGAACTCCAGCAAGCTCTCGTGGAGGAAGAGACAACCCACGTAGAGGAGGGTGAAAGTTCATCGGATGATCCTGCAAGGCAGCGCTCTATCAGAATCAACGCTTGCCGCCTTGACATTGCCGCTTAGCTCGAGCGGTCTTGAGTAATAACGGTTAGTCATGAAGTATTGTTAATATTGAAAAGGGGTTGTTATGAACAGTGCAGATAGAGACGAAAAAAAAGACCTATCCGATCCACAGGAAGCTGCTCGGTGTCTTCAAGATCTCGACCTTGAGCTCTGTCGGCGACCACCAGAAGCGGTCAAAGCATGCTCGATTCCTGATAAAACGGAACGATTCGTGCAGGCGCTACGAACCGTGGCACAGAATCCCGCGGTAATGATTTTTAGAGAATGTACGGGATCTGTTTTTAGTCACGGACGTGATCAACCAACTTACGGGGAGATTCCACAATCTCATATTCTCTTGGGACTTTTTAGAAAGCTCGCATTCTCCCCGATCCAGATTGCGGAAGTAGAACAGTTGGCATTTGCAGCTGCTTTTCATCCTGAATTTATCCGAGTAATCGATGGTTCAGGAAGTTTAGGACTCGGTAATCACAAAAGCAACTACTGTCAATTGGTATACGGCTATCTGGAGTTGCTGTACGCAGCGAAAGCTCGAAGTATCGTTCGCCCGGACACACCTCATTAATGCTTCGGTGTTCGGCTAATCTAAAAACGTGGATCTTTCTCGGGAAGCGTTGTGCGACTATCAAATCGCAAACGCTTCCCGAGCTGGGCGGAGAAGCTACAGAAATCCAAACAATACTTAAAGGTTAGATGGGGGAGCACGCCGTATCTTTTTTGTTTCTATCACCTCTTATTTCCAGCATTTTTGCAGCGTCTTTCTATTTACGCTAATCTCTCACTACGCTCTCGTTGTGTAGATACATACTCCTCAAGAGCACACAGGTTTGATCATCCCGAGGTTCTGTTTCTTGAAAGGGGTGAAACGTGTTTGATCACGAGTTCGCCGGGCGGTTGGCTGGTATCGTTATTGTTTGTGGTTTCATACGACTGATTTATGCGAGTAAACGGGGAATTACAGATCCAAGCCCTACTTCGTGGTTTCTCTGGACGGTGGAGGGAACGATTTTTCTCGTTGCCTACAAGTTCTTTGGAGCAGAAGCGACGCTGGTAACTGCGTGGGTGTATTTCCTTGGACCACTTGCAGTAGTTTATTTTACGAAAAGAAATGGAGGGAAGATTCTTGGTAAAAAGTTGGATCGTGCGTGCTTTGCCATTGCTCTGGGGAGCGTTATTCCCTGGCTCTGGATTGGTAATCTGGGAGTAACGATCGGTATTTTGATCGTGATCGACTTTGTTGCGGCAGTCCCCAGTATTCAACACGTGCTTACCGAACCTAAACGGGAAGATTTACCAACTTGGATTCTCTTTCTTATCGGCGATATCATCAACGTTTTTGCGGTGCGAGAATTTAGTTGGGCAGATTGGGCAGAGGTAGCATACGCTGTGGAGCTAGTAGCGTGTAGCGCAACAATCGTGGGGCTCCAACTAAGAGCGAGGCTCATTCGCCAAACGTAGAACAAACACAGTTTTAAACCGGAGCGGGCCCGGCAAAACCCGCATTTCCTACTATCAAGGAGTGTAAAAAAATCCCTAACTTAATGGCCATGATCCTGTTCCACTGTTTCCCATTTAAATATTTTGAACAGGTAAGCAAGTGCAGGAAAAATGAGCACTACCCCAACAAGAAGAGCATTTTGAAGCGCACGTAACGTTTCTTCGGGGGCTGCCGCTTCTAAAAAACTTACCTCTATTAACTCTCCGTGATGATAATAGCGGAGAGCAACCGGGTACTGAACCGCAAACCATCCGAAAATCACAAGTGAAACAATCGCGACACCAAAGATACGTACCCGGAGGACTCGATGCCGTTTCTTTAGATCTCTCCAGAATGGAAACAAACATATGCTGGCAGCAAAAAAACATGCCATACTCACTTTGTTATGAAGAAAGTTTTTTGCAAGTGGCAATCCTCCAAGCTCTGCTCCAAAAAATACGCACGGCCCAAGAAGAACTAAAATAATTGCAAAATATCGTGCCCGTAAAAGAAAGATCCTTTGAAGCTCCTCATCACGCGCTTCACCTACAAGATACACCGCCGCAAGAAGCGCAAAGAGCACCACGGTAAAGATTCCTAAAATGACGCAGAAAGGTTGAATCCAAGGCTGAAGGTAGAGTTCAAAATAACTTTCTCCATCGGGATTTATCTT
Organism: uncultured Bdellovibrionales bacterium; assembly: GCA_964505555.1. Taxonomy (GTDB): domain Bacteria; phylum Bdellovibrionota_C; class UBA2361; order SZUA-149; family CAZDIO01; genus CAZDIO01. Next base: position 3,980 of record CAZDIO010000002.1, on the reverse strand, counting down.
TCCAAGAATCACGGCTCCCACAACAACCCCTAAGAAAAATGATGTCCAAAGACTCGAATACGAAAAGACCTTGGTATAGATACGCCGCGTATCTGCGGTGGTGACATCGTAGTGTCTAAAGGTAAATGCACACCCTCTCCCCACAATTCCAATAAGCATCGCAATAAGAGGGAGATGAAGATACGTAGCAAAAGTCGTATAGAGCGATGGAAAGCCGGTAAATAAAATCACTACGGCAAGCACCAGCCAAACATGATTTGCCTCCCATACTGGCGCCATCGCATGAGAGATAAGACGTTGTTGCTCCTGTCTACGCTTTTTTCCTAAAAATAATTCAAGAACTCCAGCACCAAAATCAGCACCTCCAAAAAGAACATAAAAAAGAAGTGATGTAGCTAAAAAAAATATTATAATTAACAATGTCATCAAGTTTCGTTCTGTTTTCCGTTCTGTTCACTTTGTCGAAGCTCTTTATGTAAGAACCGAATCTGTCTTACCATCAAAACAGTTACCACAAGAGCAAGAAAACCATAGAGCGTAGTAAAGGTGATAAAAGTATACACCACCCCAGGACGAGGTGTGAGAGCCTCACTTGTTTTAAGAAGTCCATAGATAATCCACGGTTGACGTCCTACTTCAGTAACTGTCCATCCCGCTTCAATTGCAAGAAAACCAAGCGGGGCACAGAATGAAAGAACTGAGAGCATAAATTTCGAAATAAAACGTTGTGGAGATCGCCATAGGAGAAAAAGCCCAACGATACTCACAAGCACGAGGATCATCCCCAGTGCGATCATCACCTGAAAAGATGTATGCACCACCGCCACCGGAGGCCATAATTCACGAGGGAAGCTTTTTAAACCTTTGACCGTGGCGTTAAAATCCCCATAGGCAAGAAAACTTAGAAGCTTTGGTAGTTCAAGAGCATACGTTACCGTTTCGTTTTTCTCATCAACAATTCCACCAAGAATAAGCGGTGCTCCGGATTTTGTTTCAAAATGTGCCTCCATCGCCGCAAGCTTTAATGGTTGTCGTTTTGCAACCATCTTTGCGAGGATATCACCAGAAAGTGGCTGAAAAAGTGCCGCAATTGCCCCAATGACAAAGGAGATCTTCAATGCCTGAAGATGAAGTTTGTATCTTGTTTTTAAAAAAAGAAAGGCATGAAGCCCGCCCACAGCAAACCCTACCGCGACAAACGAAGCGATCACCATATGTATTCCCTGTGTGAGCGCTCCTTCATTAAACATCGCCGCCCAGGGATCAATATTTTGAGGATCTCCATTATTCCAATCAAACCCTACCGGATTATTCATCCAAGAATTTGCACAGATCACAAAAAGACCTGAGAGCACTCCCGCAATCCCAACTACAACCCCACTCATCCAATGAACCCACGGAGAGATTTTTCCCCAACCATAGAGAAAAATCCCAAGTGCTATCGCTTCGATAAAAAATGCCGTCCCTTCCCAAGAAAAAGGCATACCGATAATCGGGCCTGCATATTTCATAAATCCTGGCCACAACAGACCAAGCTCAAATGAAAGCGCCGTTCCCGATACGGCACCCACCGCAAAAAATATCGCCACCCCTTTAGACCAAGATTTGGTGATAATGCGGTAGCTCTCATCTCCTTTGGAAAGATACAACCAATGCGAAACGGCCATAAAAAACGGCATCGCCATCCCGATTGAAGCAAAGATAATATGAAAACCAAGCGTAAGCGCCATCTGCAAACGCGCAGCAAGTAGATCATCCATGATTTAGTTGTAACGATTCACTCAAGACGTTTTAGAAATTCTTCTTCACAGTATACAGCGATCGGACTTGTCGGGGGAATAGTACTTACAATCTCTTTTTTACTGCCCGCACACTTTCGTAAGTAAAGGGTGCGCCCATTTCGAAGCTGTCTTCGTCTCAAATGACGCTGATCCGGACAGAGGCGTGGAAGCGGGAGATCCATTTTTCGATAAAATAACAGCTCTGTTTTTTGGATTTTATAGTTTTTCCCAGTAACCTCACATGCCAATCGAGCTTGAAGAGCGTCGTCACTCACTTCAGCGATTGTCTCTGGGGGATTATACTCTCTCGGTTGATACTCTTTCTCCTCTTCTTCTCGCCAGGTGTAGCCTCGGTCAATCGCTTCTTTCTTTGTTAATGGATAGAACTCATGAGCATGAGTTAAATTATAAGGAAACGGAGCTACTTCTGGTGGAAAAAATTCACCCCACTCACCTGTTTTCTTCATGTGCTCAATGATTTTTGGCACGAGAGCTTTGTACTCTTCTTCTGAGTACTCCTTGTTGAGAATACAATACTTTGCATGATGGGTACCCACACACCCAAAACAGTTTGAAGAGTTAGGACAATAGTAGCAGTAGGTGAGATCAAAATTGTTTCCAAGCGCATGACTGGTAAAGCGATTAAAATGTGCTGTATAGCCAACGTAGCAGCATTCATACAAAAGCTCTGCACCGTAACCAACTTCCGTGCAGTCCATTGAATCTTTTAAATCATCAAACGCTTGAATTACATACTTACAGTCCCAGAGATTTCGTGAATCAAAACAATAGAGGGCATTTCTACAATTCGTAAGATAATCCCCCGTTACGTTTTCATTGTGAACGCCTTCGAGGTTTTTGTGAGGGAATTGCTTCACATACTCTTCAAACTGCGGAATAAACGCTTGTAATTTACTGTGTTTGTTTAATTTAAGATTTTTAAGCCGTTTTTCATATTCTTCCTTGGTGCACTTTTCGTTCATGAAATAGTAAGATTTATTTCGGAGGTTTATTGAGCCAAAGCAAGAAGTACAGCCAATACAGTTTTTTAAAAACGCACTTTCTGAGCAGGTATCGCAATTTTGTAGAAATACTGAGCTGTAGCAATTTGTACAATCAATGCATTCATAACAGAGTTGACATTTCTCTGTACGAAAGCAATCAACAACATCTTCACACGAATTAATTGAATATGAATAGTAACACTCGCGACACTTGTCTGAATCAAAGATAAGATAACAATCTTTATTCTCTCCAGCATAGTTTGTATAATCTGCGTTCTCATCAAGAGAATATGCCCGTTGTAGATTGGGTCGCGGAGCAACCTGCATCAACTCTTGAAACTGTTTAAAAAAAGGTTGACGAAAGTCAAACTCTCGACCCGTTGCAAAGCGGTTCCACTTATCAGAGTACCAATACTCAAGGTCATAAACAGGAACTGGTGTTTCCGGTGGATAGTTCGTTACCATCCGTTTTTTGGAACCATCACAGTAGCGAATAAAGAGATTTCGTTGATTAGCAAAAGTCATCCGCCTTCGTGCTCGCTCCTCCGGACAAAGCCGCGGCGGGGGAACTCCCATCTTGTCATAGTAACGCTGATCGCTTTGGGTAATTTCAAACTCGGTACCAGAAACAGCACAAACAGCCATTCTATTTCTCTCTCCAGATAATGTTTTATTTCAACGTCATTGGTTGACCACGAAACATAAAATAAACCGCACCGATAATACAAAGACCTGCCCAGAGAAAATCAAGTTTAATCGGCTCTCTCATATAGAGAATCGCAAACGGCACAAAAACAGAAAGAGTGATTACTTCTTGGAGGATTTTTAATTGGGCAAGGCTGAGCGTACCAAAGCCAATTCTATTTGCAGGAACCTGCAAGAGATACTCAAAAAGCGCGATCCCCCAACTTACAAGAGCCGCGATATACCACGGCGAGGTATTAAGGTTTTTTAAATGCCCATACCAAGCAAAGGTCATAAAAATATTTGATAATACAAGCAGTATTACGGTCATCGGAAGAGCTGGCATACGACAAGATCCTCGTTAGATCGTTGATAGAAGAAAAGCATATTAAGAATAGACAAAACGAAACTTCTTGTCATTAAGAGGTTACTTCGAGGGAATCCCCATAACGAGATTCCATTCCTGTCGTTGCGAGCAAAGCGAAGCAATCTCGAACCTTTATTTGTAGTA
>CAZDIO010000001.1:0-5067 GCA_964505555.1 uncultured Bdellovibrionales bacterium | reverse complement strand
TGCGAGCGAAGCGAAGCAATCTCATAGCCACGAAAGCGATTCGAGATTGCTTCGCTTCGCTCGCAACGACAGTGGAGGCTTGCCTCGGTAAATTTAAAAAAGCGAAGAAGAATCAGCGGGGTAAAAAGAAAACCGCGGAAGCATAGTTTTTTAGACTATATTTCCGCGGAACGAAAAAAGAGAAGATCTCTTCCCTATTGACCCTTCATAGTATCTTCAGGGCCAACGACATCTTCAAGACGTTGGATAACTTTCGCAGAAGCAACCTGGGTTGGCTCTGTTGCTGAACCATGTCCGAGAGTTGTCTGCACATCTTCAAATGGGAGAGAAGCAAGGTTCTCCTCTTCTGAAGTAGTTGCCTCACTTGTCTGAGCTGGTGCCGCCGCAGCTGCTTCACCACCAACTGAGAACTGAACGCGGCGGTTTACTGCTCGAGCCCAATCTTCCTCTTCTGTAAAAACTGGCTTTCCTTCCCCATAGCTCATCGGACTCATCCGTGCGGGATCGATACCAAGCTCAGTAAGCTCCTTCATCACCGTTTCTGCACGACGCATGCCGAGGCTTTGATTATATTCATCTGTTCCTTTGTAATCAGCATGCCCTTCAACAACTACTTTGAGGTTAGGAACGGAGCTCAGGAGCTGGCTAATCTGTCGTACTCGACCACGTCCTAAATCATTCAGTGTTGCTTTGTTGAATTCAAAGTTTACATCGGGAATATATACCTGACGATCTGTAGTCACTGATCCTTCAGCGCTCTCAGGTCCCCCATTTCCATGAACTGTTGTTCCTGCAAGTGTCTGCGAGAATGGCGGAACAGTTCGACAATCAGGAGAGGCATCACTTCCGGAGAAGCACAACGGCTCACGGTAATCAAAAGGATCACGGTAGCCAAAGAAACTTCGTGTGAACTTCGTTGAAGAAGTAAAGTAACTCCACGGACGAAAAATTCCCTCACGAAGCACCCAACCGATCGGATGAACTACGTAGGCAAGTATTCGGAGTGGATGAGACTCTGACTCACGATAATCAGGAGCTTCGTGGTAGGTAGCAATCCCGTTATCTCGTGGCAATAAATCCTGACTTACGGCTACATTCGTAGCAACAAACGCAGTCAAAAATATTACTAAGAAGAGAGCAGTTATTTTCTTCATTATAAAACTATCCTCATGTTCATTTACTTACTTAAACGAAACCGTAACAGCCACGGGAAGACGCACACCTTGTCACTAAATTTAAACACCGCACCTGTCAAGGCAGAAACTAAAACAGAAACTTAAACGTCGACTAAAACAATCGTAAATGTTTCCTCTTACTTACGATCATACGCATACACCAAATGTCGGTCGACATATACTGTGACTTAATAGATGACACGACTTTAAAATGAGCTCCACATATAAGTAGGATAAACTTCTAGATTGCCTCATAAGATCGTTACGAAAATGGGTGTAGGGATATTTTATACACATTTTCGCTGCATTCCTGAGCAGACACCCTCCCCCTCAAGAATTATATAAGTAATTAAATCTTCAGCCCATTTTCTCGATTCTAAATATCAGCAATGACATTCCGATCAGAGCTGAGACAGTAAGTAAAATCACCGCCGAAACGTATCGCCAAAAATAACTTCTATGGAGCAACCTGAGAACGTAAGGGAAAATAATTCGTCGTTGCCGTTATTTCCTCTTTTTGTAGGTGGGTTGCTTTCCTTAATTGCGCTGATCCTCTCTCTCTATGGAAATCGCTCGGTACAACATTATGCGTTACTCAGTAGCCTCTCTGCTGCACTTCTCTACACGTGTGCACTATTTCTCCCCTATCGCTACTCGTTGCTGACCTTTTTTGTATTTGCTGCTGGTTTTTTTCTCACACCAATTCAACCAATTACCTCGATGCGGATAATGATCTTCTCTCTCGCTCTTGCTGGAATAACTCGGGTAAGAAAAACCGTTCCCCCTTTTATCATTCTCTCCTCACTATGGTTTCTTTTTCTCCTCATTACCGTGACTATTAAAAGTTTCGGCTTTGTTTTTATCCGCAATGAATTACTCGTTCCCAAAGTTGAAAGTATTATCGTCTCACTGCTGACTGAAAGTGTCGCGATCCTTGCTCTTGGCCTGCTTTTGTTTTCTAAACAGCTCAATCAGGTCTTTGGAAGACGAACGAGCGGCTTTAGTAGTCGGGTCTACTATGTACACGTTATTGCACTGACAGTGATTCTCTCCCTTTCTATCCTTGGTGCAGCCCTTCTCTACTCTCAAGGAAACTTACCTCGAAACGCCATCTCGCTCTTTCTTCAACATCAACCAGCCTCAAGTATTATCGTCTGTGGACTCATGTTGTTACCCATTATTATCGGTCTCTTCCTGGCCACCAGTATTGATGATGTTTCTAAAGCCCTGATCGCAGCCTCTGATGAAAACTCACTTCATTATACCAATCAAAAATCAACGATGTTTTCAGAAGTGCGCACCGCATACCGTGCGGTGCAAACAAATGTGCTGAAACAAACAGCAAAGGTTCGCGAAGCAGAGGAACATGCTCGAGCAATCCGTTTGGAGCTCAAGGGCAAAGAAAAAGAACTCTATGAACAGTTAACGGGTGCTCATAACTTAGTAAAACTTACTCAGGCACTTCCCCTGGGTGCAATCTCCTGTAGTACGAGTGGAGCAATCGTTTCTATCAATGATGAAGCGTTACGAATTCTTGAGCTTCCTGCCACTTCACTGGTGGGAAAACATATTAGCGTTCTTGATGTTGGGCACCCTTGGCAAAATGATGTGGTAACATTTCTCTCCCAGGGGTGCCGTGATTTTCAACGCCTTCTCTCCAGTGGCTTCTCAAAACAATTCTCTTCTCCAATTGGATATCACTATCTTGAGTGCACGCTCCGAATTCACAGTTCCTCACTTCGCGAATCACGAAGCCAGCAACTGATCGCTACCGATACTTTGGTAATGTTGTTTTTTCGGCGTATTCCAGATCTTCGCGATTTTCTCTTACGCCTCCTCGCCCCCACGACCTTAGAGATTATTGGCAGCCAGGCCATCGAACTATCAAAGCTCTTAAGAAACCAACTCAGCTCTGTCGTTGGAAACATCTCTATTGTCAATCGCGTTCTTGGCAAGCTCAACACCTCAGGAGAGCACCCCCTTCAACAAACAGAGGCGGGCATGGAGCTTTCCGTTGCAGTAAGAAACATCGACGATATTGCACGAAGCGCCAGTGCGGAGCTGAAAGATTTTGAAGAGCGTCAGGCGGCTCAAGCTGAAGACATTGTGCGGGTCAACATTACGCAGTCTTTTGATCTCCTTCTTCGCTTCTTTCAAGAGCTGCTCATGCCGTATCAAACCACAAAAATCCACTTCATCAACGATGCTGAGAAAACCTCCTCAATCGAAAGCCTTCCGCCAGCACCAGGAAACAGTGGAGATGGGGACCTGATCATATCTGTACCAGAAAGTGAGGTCACAAAGATGTACGCCTACTGCCTCTCTCTTTTAAAAAGCCTCATGACAAAGACGAGCGATATTTATTTTTCAATCGGACAAGAAACAATCGAAAGTGAGATGGTACATATTATTCCAGGCTCCCACCCCGGTCAGTATGCACGAATAATTATTCGCCATGGTGGCCAGAGCCTTACAGCAAATATGATGACGGGGAAGTATAACCGCGCACGTCAGACAAATCGTGATTTCAGTGAAACGGAGCAGGCCCTCGCACTTCTTCAATTACAAACCACCAAGCTTGGTGGTTTCATCACCGTGCAGAGCACCGTCAGTAAGGGCACATTTATTACGATCTATTTACCGATGACTCGTGGAGAGACAAAACATCATCTTCGGCCACACAAGAGCCAAAAGCATTTCATCCGTAAAGCCCTCACCGAGGAGGGAATTACCACCAACGATGTGCTCCTCGTTGGTGCTGATGAACATACGTTGTCTACGGTCGATACGATGCTTCGTCACCTCGGCTACGATGTGCACGTTCAACAAACCCCTCTCCTTCTCGATGAGATGAACGCACCTATTGATTTTATGGGTTCAGGTTTTAATCCCACCGTCGATCTCTCCCAAGAGCAGTTTAAGCCGAGTGAGAAACGACCGTTTCACATGATCGTTGTGAATATCGAATCTCCTTCGCGTCAGTTGTTGAATTTAATTCATCACCTAGAACGCCAAAACCCACACTCTTCTGTGTTACTCATTGTCGAACAGACTGATGAGATCAGAGAGCTCTTTTCTGACTGGGCAACGATTACGAAACCGTTTGATATCGATACTCTGACGAGCGCTATCAAAGAAGCTCATGCGCGGAATTAAAAACTCCAACATTCAATAAGGCGTTAAACGTGAATCAGCTTCGGTGGCATAGGCGTTGATACCACCGCGCAAGTTTTTTAATCCGGTGATCCCTTGAGTTTCAAACCAACGAATCGCCATCTCGCTTCGCCCCCCAGAGCGACAATAAACAACAACTTCCTCATACTCAGCAGAGATGACCGCTCGAATCTCCTCTAAGCGCTCTTCTAACTCATCGAGGGGAAAAAGGTGTGCACCTTTGAGCTTCACTAATGCAAACTCCTCTCGTTGTCTTACATCAATAAGACAAAGGGATCGCTTTTCATCGATGTAGCTCTTTAAGAGCGTGGGTTCCATAAGATCCATTTGCTAACTTCCTTCCCTATCTTTTTTTAGAACTCTTAGACTTTCCTCTAAAAAAACTCAACTTTCAGTATTCCCATTTCCTAATAAATGCTAAGCTACAATCCTCAACTAACGTTAGCAGGAACGTTTATGAAGCTAGAAATTATTCCTATCGGCACCGGAAATGCTTTTACGAAAAAAGGCTTTGAAACAAATTACCTTCTTCGTTATCGAAACACGACCCTCCTTCTAGACTGTGGCACCACAGCAGGAAGAGCCCTCCAGTGTCTTGATCTTTCACTCTTTAGTATCGAAAACGTCTACATCAGTCACCTGCATCTTGATCATGTTGGTGGACTAGTTGAACTGGGAATGCTCCGCCACCTAAAGAAACTCCCTAAACCAAAAATAT